>JBGSVS010000199.1:0-10952 GCA_041752895.1 Tabrizicola sp. | reverse complement strand
GCCGGGGCGGACCGGTTTCACATCATCTGCGAGGGGCGCTGCCCGCATGGCCACCCGGGCCTGCCGCCCGCCAGAGCGCCGTGCACGCGCAGGTTCACAAGTCTCGCCAAGAAGGCTCAGGTCGTCGGTCATTGGGTTGATCCCTTGAGGAGAAGTGCGTCGATATCGTCGCCGTTGGCGGTGCCCGTAAGGGGCGCAAAAGAGCCCTGGTCCAGCATCGCCGAGACGCTGTCGCGGATGGCGGCATGGGTCAGCCGGGCGATCTGGCTGCCGGTGGAGATGCGGCGGACGCCAATTGTCGCCATTTCTGCAACAGTAAGCTGCTTGAGCGGGCCTGCGGCGAGGGCATTGACCGGCTTGCTGACCGAGGCGAGGACTTGGGCCAGCCCTGCCCGGCCCGGAGGCACCGGAATGTATAGCAGGTCCGCCCCGGCCGCCTCGAAGGCCTGCAGGCGGCGGATGCCCTCGGCAAGGTCGTAAGTGCCGTGCATGACCCCATCGGCGCGGGCGCAGAAGATGAACGGGCGGCCAAGGGCGCGGGTCGCGGCGACCCCGGCCTTGATGCGTTCTACTGCCAGATCAAAGGCATAGGGCGCGTTGCCGGGGATCATCCGCGTGTCCTCGACACTGATCCCGGACAGGCCGACCTCAGCTGACAGGCGCACGGTTTCGGCCACATCGTCGGGGCTGTCGCCGAAGCCGTTCTCGAAATCGCCCGAAACGGGAAGCGGCGTGGCGGCGATCAGGTCCTGTGCATGGGCAAGGGCCTCGTCGCGGGTGACACCGCCAAGGTCGGGGCGACCCAGCGTGAAGGCATGGGCGGCGGAACTGGTGGCGAGGGCCTTTGCTCCAAGTGCTGCCATCATCCGGGCGCTGCCACGGTCCCAGGGATTGGGGATGACGAAGCAGCCCTGCTGGTGCAGGTCATGGAAGGCCTGGTGGCGGTGGGCCAGGGTCATGCCTTAATCCTTTCCGACCTTGGGTCATACATCGGGACGAGAGAGGCCACCGCCTTGTGGCGCTGCCCTGCGACTTCGATTTCGTAGCTTGCGCCCAGAATGTCGTCGTCGGTCTGCCCCTTGGCGGGGACATAGCCCATGCCGATTGCCCCGCCGAGGGCATGGCCGTAGTTGCCAGAGGTGACGGGGCCGACGATTTGCCCATCACGAACAATGGCTTCGTTGTGGAACAAGAGCGGCTCGGTGTCCTTCAGACGGAACTGGAGCATCTTGCGGTCAAGGCCGGTTTCTTCCTTCCGCAGCACAGCCTCGCGACCGATGAAGGCCGGCTTCTTGCGGCTGACGGTAAAGCCCAGACCTGCCTCAAGCACATGGTCCTCATCCGTAATGTCATGGCCCCAGTGGCGGTAGGCCTTCTCGATCCGGCAGGAGTCTAGGGTGTGCAGGCCGCACAGTTTGAGGTCCGGTTGGGCCTCTATCAGCGCCTCGAAGACGTGGGCGGCTTGGTCGGTCGGTATATACAATTCCCAGCCAAGCTCGCCGACATAGGTCACGCGATGCGCACGGGCGAGACCCATGCCTATTTCGACTTCCTGTGCAATGCCAAAGGGATGGGCGGCGTTTCTGAAGTCGTTTGGTGAGACCTTGGCAAGCACCTCGCGCGACCCAGGGCCCATGAGGCACAGCACGCTTTCGGCGGCGGTGGCATCAGTAATGACGGCGAAGTCGTCGCCGACATGGGCGCGCATCCAGGCGAGGTTGCGTTGCAGAGTGGCGCCAGGGACCACGGCCAGATAGGCGGTCTCGCTAAGGCGCGTCACTGTAAGATCGGCCTCTATCCCCCCGCGATCATTGAGGAACATGGTGTAAACGATCCGGCCGGTGGCCACGTCCATCTGCGCCGAGGCAATGCGGTTGAGGAAGGCGCAGGCATCGCGACCCTCGATCCGGATCTTCCCGAACGAGGTCATGTCGAACAGGCCAGCGGCTTCCCGGACAGCCATATGCTCGGCGCGTTGGTTGTCGAACCAGTTCTGCCGCTTCCAGCTATAGTGATACTCGCGCTCCTGCCCCTCATTCGCGAACCAGTTGGCGCGTTCCCAACCTGCGACCTCGCCAAAAACCGCGCCCCGCGCCTTCAGGTGATCGTGGATCGGAGAGCGGCGGACGCCCCGCGACGTCACCATCTGCCGGTAAGGGAAATGGTCGGCGTAAAGCAGGCCAAGCGTCTCGGACACCCGCTCCTTCAGGTAGCGGCGGTTCTTCTGGAACGGCTGCGCGCGGCGGATGTCGACTTCCCAAAGGTCGAAGGGCGGCTCTCCTTCGGTGATCCAGTGCGCCAGTGCCTGGCCCGCACCGCCGGACGACACGATGCCGATGGAATTGTATCCAGCCGCGATCCAATAGCCCCCGACCTCGGGCGCCTCTCCCAGGTAGTAGCGGTCGTCGGGGGTGAAAGACTCGGGCCCGTTGAAGAAGGTGTGGATGCCCGCGGTCTGGAACAGCGGCATCCGGTTCATCGCGTGTTCCAGGATGGGCATGAAGTGGTCCCAGTCCTCGGGCAGGGTGTCGAACTCAAAGTCCTTGCGGATGCCGTCCATCCCCCAGGGCTTGGCCTTCGGTTCGAACGCCCCCAGCATCATCTTGCCGGCATCCTGCTTGTAATAGGCGCATTCGTCGGGCACCCGCAGGACCGGAGTGTTCGGGTCAAGGCCCGGCATGGGTTCAGTGATCAGGTAGAAATGCTCGCAGGCATGAAGCGGCAGCGTGACCCCGTTCTGCGATGCAAGGTCGCGCCCCCACATGCCGCCGCAGTTGACGATCACGTCGGCCTCGATATGGCCGGTGCCGTCGGCGGTTTCATAATCGACGCCCGTCACCCGGCCCCCGTCGGTCGTCACCTTCGTGACCAGCGCGCCTTCAAAGATCTTCGCCCCCCGCATCCGCGCGCCTTTGGCCAGCGCCATCGCGATGTTGGCCGGGTCGCACTGGCCGTCCAGTGGCAGGGCCACAGCACCGACGACCCCATCAATGTTCAGGTGCGGATACTTGGCCTTCGCCTCTTGCGGGCTGATTTCATGCACTTCGACATCGAAAATCCGCGCGACAGTCGCCTGCCGCAGCAGTTCCTCATGTCGTTCCGCTGTCAGCGCCACGGAGATTGATCCGACCTGCTTCATCCCGGTCGCGACGCCGGTTTCGGCCTCAAGCCCGCGATAGAGGTCCGCCGAATACTTCGCCAGCCGCGTCATGTTCGCCGATCCGCGCAGCTGCCCGATCAGTCCCGCCGCGTGCCAAGTGGTCCCCGAGGTGAGCTTCCGCCGCTCCAAGAGGACCACATCGGTCCAGCCCGCCTTGGCCAGGTGATAGGCCACCGAACAGCCCGAGACCCCGCCCCCGATCACCACCGCCCGCGCCTTGGTTGGAATCTCAGCCATTCTTCTGGTCTTTCATCTGTCCAAAAATATCCCACGGGTAGTCCATTGGTTTCGCCATTGGTTCAAGAAACCAATGGACTGGGGGGAGTGAAACCCCCGGCACCGCCGCCAATCACGCGCGGATCCGTTCGTTCTTCGCGTCCCAGGCCGGTCCGTCCGCCAACACTGTGGCCTTCATCCGGTCGCCGAAGATTTCCACCTCAACCTCCGTCCCCGCCACCGCCAAGTCCGCCCGCAGCATCCCCAGCGCCAGCGAATGCCCCACCCGGTAGCCCCATGCGCCCGAAGTCGTCTCGCCCACCACCTGACCGCCATGCCACAGCGTCGACATGTAGGGCGCATCACACTCGCCCGCTTCGACCTTGAGCGAGACAAAGCGCTTCTTCACGCCCTGCTGCTTTTCAGCCGCCAAAGCCGCCTTGCCGGGGAAGTCATGGCCCCACTCGATGAACCGCTCCAGCCCGCCTTCCAGCAGCGAATAGTCGGTCGAAAGGTCGCCCTTCCAGGCGCGGTAGCCCTTTTCCACCCGCATGGAGTTCAGCGCCCGCATCCCGAACGGCTTCGCGCCCCCAGCCAGAAGTGCGTCATAGATGTGCCCGGCATCGCCCCGGTCGCAGTGGATTTCCCAGCCAAGTTCCCCGGCAAAGGACACCCGCAGCAGTGCTGCGTCGCGCCCTGCGACCTTCGCAAAGTACTGGACCGACAGCCAGGGCAGAGACAGGTCCGCCTCGGCAATCCCTGCCAGCAGATCACGCGCTTTGGGGCCAGTGACGATGAAGCAGTGGATCTTGTCGGTCCAGTCTTCCAGGGTCACGCCTTCGGGCAGGCCCTTCCGCAACACATCGGCGTCATGGCCTTGCGCGACGGCGGCGGTAATGACGCCTATGTCCTCATCGCTGAACGGCAGGCAGGTCATTTCGGTCACGATCCGGCCGCGGTGGTCGGCAAAGTAGAGAAGCCCCGTCCGCCCCGGCTGCGGCAGCTTGGACGCGGTGAGCGAGGCCAGATGCGCTCGTGCGCCCGGACCGACCAGCCGCAACCGGGTGAAGCCCGGCAGGTCCAGCACCCCGACCCCGTCGCGCACCGCCTCGGCTTCTGCCTTGATCCGCGGCTCCCACGGACCCGCCCTGCCCCAGGTTTGCGTCGCCTCCCAGCTGGTATCGTCTCCATCTTGCGCATACCACTCCGCCCGCTCCCACCCGTTGTAGGGCGCGAACTGGGCGCCGAGCGCTTTCAGCTTGTCATGCACGGGCGACAGCTTGCGGTCCGCCCCGGCAGGCCAGCGGGCCATCGGGAAATGCATGCCGTATTCATGGCCGTAGACCTCTTTCCCCTTGGCGACGAGGTAGTCATGATCCTCCCACCCGGTGAACCGGCGCGGGTCGCAGGACCACATGTCCCATTCGGTGCCGCCCTCGGTCACCCATTCCGCCAGCACCTTGCCCGCGCCCCCGGCCTGACAGATGCCGAAGGTGAAGACGCAAGCCTCGAACGCGTTCGGAACGCCAGGCATCGGGCCGATCAGGGGGTTGCCGTCGGGCGTGTAGGGGATCGGGCCATTGATGACCTTGGTCAGGTTGGCCTTTGCCAGCAGCGGCACCCGGGCCATCGCGTCGTTGATGTACCACTCCAGCCGGTCCAGATCATCGGGGAAGAGCTGGAAGGAAAAGTCCTCGGGCATCGGGTCGTCCGGCGTCGCCCAATGCGCGCGGCAGGGGTTTTCATAGGGCCCAAGGTTGAACCCCATCTTCTCCTGCCGCAGGTAGTAGGAGGAATCCACGTCCCGCAGCAACGGCAGCTTGTGGCCGGATTCCCTGGTCCAGGCTTCAAGCTCCGGGATCGTGTCGAACAGCATGTACTGGTGGCTCATCACCATCATCGGCACCCGGCGGCCGAACATCGCGCCGACCTGAGCGGCATAGTAACCGCCCGCGTTGACCACATATTCGGCGCGGACCTCGCCTTTGGGCGTCGACAGCACCCACTCCGACCCCGTCCATCGCGCCGCCGTCACCGGGCAGAAGCGTTCAATCCGCGCCCCCAGCTTCCGGGCGCCGGTCGCCAGCGCTTGTGTCAGCTGTGCCGGGTCGATGTCGCCGTCATAGGGGTCATAGAGCGCGCCAGTCAGGTCATGGGTTTCCAGGAACGGATAGCGCGAGGTGATCTCGTCCGGGCCAAGGATGTTCAGATCCATCCCCTGATAGCGCCCCATCCCGACAACGCGCTTGAACTCCTGCAGGCGTTCCTTCGAATGGCCCAGCCGGACAGAACCCGTGACATGGTAGTTCATCGGATAGCCGACCGCCTCGCCCAAGCCCCGATAGAGGCTGGCCGAATAGCGCTGCATGTTCATGATCGACCACGACGCCGAAAACGTCGGCACGTTCCCCGCCGCATGCCAGGTGGACCCCGCCGTCAGCTCGTTCTTTTCCAGCAGCAGCGCATCGGTCCAGCCCGCCTTCGCGAGGTGGTAAAGTGCCGAGGTCCCCACCGCTCCGCCGCCGATGATGACCACCTTAGCCTGCGCAAATTCCGCCATCGCCGCCTCCCTGAACCCCCGCCACTATCAACTGCGGCGCGCCCGCTTTCAATTCGGCCGCGACCGGGGTATTGATCGACAAACCCGATCACAGAGCTTCCTCTTGGTCACAATACTCTCTGGGGGTCCGGGGGGGCGAAGCGCCCCCGGGGGCCTGCCACCCGCGAAACGGCCCAAGATGCAGATCGACCTTCTCGACACCTTCCTCGACCTCGCTGAAACCCGCAGCTTTCACCGCACGGCGGACCGGCTGCGGATCACGCAATCCACCGTCTCGGCCCGGGTGACAGCGCTGGAGCAGGCCGTAGGCTCTCGCCTCTTCGACCGCTCGCGCGCCGGGACCGACCTCACGCCGGAAGGCAAGCGGTTCGAGCCGCACGCCCGCGCGCTGCGCCACGAATGGAACGAGGCCAAGCGGCGCATCCAGATCCCGCAAGGGGCGGCGCAGCTTTTGCGGCTTGGCATCCAGAACGACCTTGCGGCGGTCTATCTGGGCGACTGGGTGGCCGAGTTTCGCGCCGCCCTGCCCGAAACCGCCTTCTACATCGAGCCGGACTATTCCAACCAGATGTGCGCCGACCTTCTGACCGGCATCCTGGACTTTGCGGTGATGTTCAGCCCCAAGCCGCACCCCGACCTGCATTTCGATTCAGTGGGCGAGGTGATCTACCGGATGATCTCGACCGACTCGCCCCGCCTGGCCGACATCACGCCCGACCGCTTTGTCTTTGCGCATTTCTCTCCGGCATTCGAGGAGATGCACCGTCAGACCACGCCAGACCTGGCCACCTCGGCCATCTCGGTCGGCCAGTCGGGATCGGTAGTGTCGCTTCTTACAGCGATGGGTGGGTCGGGCTATGTGCTGGAGAAGACGGCGCAGGACCTGATCGGGGGCGGGCGCTTCATGGCCGTCGACGATGCCCCCGACCTGCGCCAGCCAGTCTTTGCCGCGATCCACATCCGGCACCGGACGTTGCCGCTGCACCGGAAGCTGACCCAGCTTGTCGCCCGGCATTTCCGCGACGCAAAGTAGGTTGGGCGGTCGCCCACCTTACCGGCGGAACCCCGCGATGCCCTCGCCCTGATGGCGCAGTTTCTTGCCGAGCCCCATCTTTTCGATCCAGGCCTGCATCGGCGCATTGATCGGCCCGTAAAGATCGGTCCGCGCCAGCCGCGCCGCTGCGCGCAGGGCCGTCATCTCGGACCAGCCCATGATCAGGTCGTGATGTCCGACCCAGGCCGCCGGGCCGTCGTAGATTGCCACCAGCCGCCTCTCCTTGGGGCCTTGTCCGAAAAAGCGGTAACTCCGCAGTCCCTCGTGCCCCTGCAGCCGGACCCGAGGCGCCAGGACCCGCAGCGCGCGGTCGAACCCGTCCGGGTCGCGCAGGGCGTAGAAGTTGACGACGACGATTTCAGCCGTCATCGCGCCACCGGTTCACGATCGGATAGCGGCGGTCCAGCCAGAACGCCTTCTGCGTCAGCCGCACGCCCGGCGCGGACTGGAAGCGTTTGTATTCCGCAAGATACAGCAGATGCTCGACCTTTTTCACCACCGCCCGGTCAAAGCCCATGGCAACGATGTCGGCGACCGCCATTTCCTTTTCCACCAGGCATTCAAGGATGACATCCAGCACTTCGTAGGGTGGCAAGCTGTCGTCGTCGCGCTGGTTGGCGCGCAGTTCCGCCGAGGGGGGCCGCGCAATGATCGCCTCGGGGATGACCTCGCCCGGCGGGCCCTTCATCCAGGGCCGGTGGTTCTCGTTCCGCCAGCGCGCGGTCAGGAACATGCGGGTCTTGTACATGTCCTTGACCGGGTTGTAGCCGCCGTTCATGTCGCCGTAGATCGTGCAGTAGCCCACCGCCATTTCCGACTTGTTGCCGGTGGTCAGCAGCATCTCGCCGAACTTGTTGGACAGGGCCATCAGCATCACGCCGCGCAACCGGCTCTGGATGTTTTCCTCGGTGATCCCGGGTTCCGTCCCGGCAAAAAGCCCGGCCAGCGCCTCACCCACCGCGCTTTGCGCGCCGGTGATCGGCACCGTGTCGTAACGGCACCCCAAAGCCTTCGCCGCCGCCGTCGCCAGGTCCAGCGATTGCTGGCTGGTGAACTCGCTGGGCAGCATCACGCAGCGCACGTTTTCCGGCCCCAGCGCATCCACCGCCATTGCCGCGACGATGGCAGAATCGATCCCGCCCGACAGACCCAGAAGCGCCTTCTTGAACCCGCATTTGCGCATGTAATCGCCGGTTGCCATCACGCAGGCGCGATAGTCGGCCTCGCCAATCGGGGGGATCTCGTGGATCTCGCCGGGGTCCGCCTCCCACCCGTCCGCCCCGCGCCGGAAGGTGACCATCACCTCGGTCTCATCGAACTGCGGCAGCTGCGCCATCAGCCGCCCGCCGGGGTTCAGGACCATCGACGACCCGTCGAACACCTGGTCATCCTGCCCGCCCACCATGTTGAGGTACACCAGCGGCAACCCCGTCTCGACCACCCGCGCCACCATCAGGTTCAGCCGCAGGTTCGGCTTGCCCCGGTGATAGGGTGAGCCGTTGGGGATCAGCAGAATCTCTGCCCCCGTCTCGGCCAGCGTTTCGGCCACATCCGGGTGCCAGGCATCCTCACAGATCGGCGTCCCGATCCGCACGCCGCGCACGACGTAGGG
Source organism: Tabrizicola sp. (assembly GCA_041752895.1). GTDB lineage: Bacteria > Pseudomonadota > Alphaproteobacteria > Rhodobacterales > Rhodobacteraceae > Tabrizicola. The sequence continues at coordinate 2,350 of JBGSVS010000199.1, read as the reverse complement.
CCCATGCACATCGGCCGAGGCGAAGACCCGCTTTTCGTCAAACACCGCGTCGTTCGGCAAGTGGTGCTTCAAGACGCGCGCATGGACCTTGCCGCCTTCCAGCACGTAATAGCCGTTGTAAAGCCGCCCGCCTTGCCGCACCGGCCCGCCGATGCCAAGTGCCGGGCCATCGGCGCAGTCGGCCGCCAAACCCTCCACCGCCGCAATCGCCGCCGTGACGAAAGCGGGCTTCAGGATCAGGTCCTGGGTCTGGTAGCCGGTCACGAACATCTCGGTCAGCGCGACCATGTCGGCCCCTGCGGCCTTGGCACTGTCCCAGGCGGCCTTGGCCCGTGCGATGTTCGGGCCGATTGCCCCAACGGTCGGGTTCAGTTGCGCCAGCATCAGTTTGAACGTATCGGCCATGCCTGCCCCCACAACATGCGCCTTTTCTAGCAGACTGCGCCCCAAGGGAAAGTGGTTCAGGGGCAGATCACCCAGGTTTGTTGCCAAATCCTTGTCACACCAGACCCCGCCCCTTACCCTGCCTTTTGAAATCCAAGGGATTCGTCCATGCGCCTGATCACTGCCGCCCTTGTTGCCGTCCTTAGCCTCCCCGCATCCGCGCAGGACGGCGAGATCATCACCAAGCAATACGACGACGGATCAGTCTACGAAGGCACCTTCCTGAACGGTCGCCAGCACGGGATGGGGACTTATCGCCTCCCGTCAGGCTTCACCTATGCGGGGGAGTGGGTCGAGGGCGAGATCACCGGCGTCGGTACCGCGCGCTACCCGAACGGGTCGGTTTATGAAGGGGCCTTCGTCAAGGGCCAGCCCGAGGGCAAGGGCAAGATCACCGCACCAGACGGGCGCACCTATGACGGCGACTGGGCACAGGGCCAGATGACGGGAACCGGTAAGGCGACCTATGCCAATGGCTCGGTCTACGACGGGACCTTCGTCAAGGGCACGCACAACGGCAAGGGCAAGCTGACCAACCCCTCGGGCTATACCTATGAGGGCGACTGGGTGCTGGGCGTCAAGGAAGGCGCGGGGAAGATCACCTATCCCGATGGCACGGTCTATGAGGGCACACTGGTCAAGGGGCAGCGGTCGGGCAAGGGCAAGCTGACGATGCCCGACGGGTTGTCCTACCAGGGTGACTGGGCCGAGGGGCAGATCAACGGCAAAGGCATCCTGACCCAGCCCAATGGCGACCTTTACGAGGGCAGCTTCAAGGACGGGCTGCGCGAGGGCGAGGGCAAGCTGACCCACAAGAACGGCGACATCTACTTTGGCGCCTGGTCCAAGGACCGCCGCCAGGGTCAGGGGACCTTCACGACACCCGACGGGTTCAAATACGAAGGCGCTTGGGTCGCGGGCAAGATGGAAGGTACGGGGTCGATCACCTATCCAGACGGGTCGGTCTACATCGGCGCGATGAAGGCTGACCAGCCGCATGGCCAGGGCGCGATCACCTATCCCGACGGCTCGACCTATCAGGGGAACTGGGAGGCGGGCGTCATCGCCGGTCAGGGCCGGGCGACCTATGTCGGCGGCCGGGTCTATGAGGGCGCGTTCCGGAACGCCAAGCCGCATGGCACGGGGGTAATGACCTACCCCGACGGCTACCGCTACGAGGGCGACTGGACGGACGGCCAGCGTGAGGGCACGGGGGCGGCGGTCTATCCGGACGGCAGCCTTTACAAGGGCACGTTCAAGGTGGGTCTGCGCGACGGTGAGGGTGAGTTCTCGACGACCGACGGGTTCAAATATGTGGGCGCCTGGGTCGCAGGCCAGATCGAGGGCCGGGGGGTGGCGAGTTATCCGGGCGGCGATGTATATGAAGGGATGTTCAAGGCGGGCCGTCGCGAGGGGCAGGGCAAGCTGACCTATGCCAGCGGCGAAGTGGCCGAGGGGGTGTGGCAGAACGGGGTGCTGACCGCTCCGCCGGAGGCACCGACCGAGGCTGCTCCGGCAGAAAGCGAGGCCCCTGCCGCACCCGTGGAAGGCGAAGCCCCGGCGGAACCCGCGACGAACCCGTAGGTCGGGGTCTACCCCGACTCTTCTTGGCGGCTTTCAGATCGTCGGGTGCGCTACAGCGCATCGCGCTTGCGGAACACAGGGCAGCGCCCGACTGCCGGGCCGGCGGTCAGGGCCGGATTGGCGCGCTTTATGGCTCTCAGCACATCCACCGCAGTTTTGCTGACACCGTCAGCAAAGCGCCCGCCCGAGGGGGCGGTCGGGCGCTGCCCAGCGTGGACAACGCCCTCAGAACGTCATCGTCACCCGATGCCCCGGAGCATGCGCGAGCCGCACCAGCGTCACCGGCCCGGCCGTCCCTTGGGTGGTCCGCTCGGCCACCAGC
>JBGSVS010000198.1:0-7484 GCA_041752895.1 Tabrizicola sp. | reverse complement strand
TGCGGGTGCTGGTGCCGGGGCTTTGCGCGATGGGGGGCCGGACCCATTGCTCGCGCTTTGCCCGGGTCTGTCCGGACACCCCGTCGCCCACCCTGCCCGAACCCTTCTGATCGAGGTTTGCCATGCCGTCCATTTCCAGCCCGCACAGCATCTTCGACGCGACAACCACCGGGGCGGCGCTGGAGACCCCGCGCCCGATCCCCTCGCAATCGCGGTATTGCTACCGCTTTCCCGCCCTTGCGCTGGACGACAGCGTCGGCTGCTTTGCCGGCACGACGCCCGCGCAGACCTTTGCCCGGCTTGAAGCCTTCGAGGACTCCTCGCGCGTGGCGTTGACGGGATTGCCGGTCCTGCCGATGCGACTGCCGGCTGTCTATACCTATTTCGGCCAGTTCGTGAATCACGACATCTCGGCCCCGGTCGGCGATGTGGTGACGCAAAGATCGCGGCCTCCGGGTCAGGGCGTGATCGGCACGACCGACCCGGAGGGCCTTGACCGGGCGCGGCGGGCCAAGGCGCATGTCATCCTGGAGAACTTCTTCAACGAACAGGCCTCCCCCCTGTCAATGGACAGCCTTTACGGCTACAGCGACGGCCCCGGCAGCACCGATCCGGCCATCGCGGCGCTGTATGAACCCGACGGCAAGCGGTTCCGGCTGGGCGTGACCCGGCCCGAGGATGAGGTGATCTTCACCAATGCAGGCAAGGACCCTGCCCGGGTGATCCATGCCAAGGGCGCCCGCGACATTCTGCGGCGTAACCACCGGCCCCTGGTCGCCGACCGGCGCAATGACGAGAACCTGGTCATCAGCCAGCTGCACCTTGCGCTGATGCTGTTTCACAACAAGATGGTGGCCGCGCTGGAGGGCGCGATCGCTGATCCTGCTGCCTGCTTTGCGAAGGCGCGCCAGCTGGTGACGCTGCACTACCACTGGCTGATCCTGCATGATTTTCTGGCGAACCTTCTTTCGCCCACCGTCCTGCAGACCCCGCTTGCCGACCGTCCGCAGACGCTGCCGCAGACCGGAGCCGTGCCGCTGGAGTTCACCACCGCCGCCTTCCGGTTCGGGCATTCGATGGTCGGGTCCGCCTATGATTTCAACGCGAATTTCGGGCGGGGCGGCAGGCTCAAGTCCAAGGCCTCGCTGGACGATCTGTTCAACTTCACCACGCACGGGAACATGGGGCAGCCGGGCGTGCGCAAAACGCTCCAGCTGCCGGATCACTGGGTCATCGACTGGGACCGGATGACCCAGCTGCGCGCGACAGGCGGGGCCGAGCAGATCGACATGAACTTCGCCCCCCAAATGCTGAATTCCATGGGCACGCCCGAAAATGCGGTGCATGGGTCGATCCTGTTTCGCAACCTGATGCGCGGCTTTCATCGCCGGATTCCGTTCGGCCAGGTCCTCGCCCGGGCCTGCGGGCACGCGCCATTGGGCGAAGCGGAAATTCACGCGGTGCTGCCTGCGGGCGACGGCAGAAACCCGGAGGCGCGAGCGCTGCGCGAGATCGCGACGGACCTCGGGTTCCTGAAAGAGACCCCGGCCTGGTTGTATTTCCTGGCCGAGGCCCGGCACCACGAACAGGGCGAAAGGGTCGGCCCGACCGCAAGCCACATCATCGCCGACACGATCACCGGGCTGATGCGGTTTCTGCCGACATCGGTCCTGAACCATCAGGGCGGCGGCTGGCATCCGGCGCAAAGTCCGGTCACGGGCCCCGGCGAAGAGCCGCTCACCTCGATCCGCGCGCTTTTGCTGTTTGCGGTCAAGGATACGGCGGTGCAGGTCGCGCCGGCGTGATCCAGCCGGGGTATGGGGTGGACAAGCAGGCGTTTTCGCAGCATAGACGCCGCGCCGAACCCCCAGGGACGAACCCGCAGATGCCCCACGATCTTGCACAGCGCCGAACGTCCATCTTCCGGCTTGCCGGTCCGGTCGGTCTGGCAATCGCCATGCTTGCCGCCTGTGCGCCTTCGACCAGCACGATGCAGCTTTATCCGCTGCAGGGCGAGATTGCCGATGCCGATCCGACGCTGGTGATCCGCGCCACGGCGAAGAACACCACCGGCACCTCGGGTGCGCTGACCTTCCGCCTGCCGGAACGCGGCAAGTGCAGCGGCACCTGGTCCTCACTGACCCCACGCACGGTGTCAAACTCCAAGGGTCTGGCGCTGACCTGGAAGAAGACCGGGGGCGAGGTTGGCACCGCGCGGGAAACCGTCGCCGGGGTCAACAACGGCGAGATTTATGCGGTCTGCGAAGACGGCACCCGGGTGCAGGGCACTTTCGTGATCGGATCGGGCACCGCGAGCGGCACCGGCCAAGCATCGGACACCAACGGCAACGTCTACAAGCTGTTGTTCTGACCCTGCGCGCATCCCGAACATGAAAAGGCGCGCCATTGGCGCGCCTTTCCGCATTTTGATCCCAGTGGCGGATCGTCAGCCGACCAGCGCACCGTCGTCGCGCTTGACCGCCACGATGGAAGACCGCGGCAGGCTGCCTTCGCCATCGGGGAAGCCTGCGCCCGGATGCTGGATGCCCACAAACATCGTCCGCTTGTCCGAAGACCAGGTCAGACCCGTTACCTCGGCCCCGTTCGGACCGGTCAGGAAGCGGCGGATCTCGCCCGTCACCGGATCGCCCGCGAGCATCTGGTTGTTGCCCATGCCGGCAAACTCGCCCTCGTTCGAATCGTCGCCATCGGTCTGGATCCAGATGATGCCGGAGGTGTCGATCTGCATCCCGTCGGGCGAGTTGAAGAGGTTGCCCGCATTGATGTTCGCCGTCCCCGCATAGGGGCCGTCCTTGTGCACGGAAGGGTTGCCCGCCATCACGTAAAGGTCCCAGGCAAAGCCCGTCGCAGCGTGGTCGCCGCCTGCCGGACGCCAGCGCACGATCTGGCCATACTCGTTGGTCTCGCGCGGGTTCGGCGCGTTGAGAGCCATCACCTCGCCGCCCGCATTGGTCTGGGGCGTGCCGTCGTCCTTTTTGGCACCACGGCGGCTGTTGTTGGTCAGGCAGCAATAGGCCTCGATCGCGGTCGGGTTGACGGCGATCCATTCCGGGCGGTCCATCGTGGTGGCCCCGACCTTCGAGCCCGCCGTGCGGGTGAAGATCGCGATTTCGGCCGCAGACATGCCGGTGGCTTCGGGGGTCAGTGCCACCCATTCGCCAGTCATGTCGTCGTTGAACTTGGCCACATAGAGAGTGCCATCAACCAGGAGGGTCGAAGTGTCGCCGCCCGGCACATAGACGTCACGGCTGACCCACTTGTACATGAACTCGCCGCGTTCATCGTCGCCCATGTAGACCACGACCTGACCGTTCGCAGCCACGACCGAGGCGGCGTTTTCGTGCTTGAAGCGGCCAAGTGCCGTGTGTTTGACCGGGGTCGAGGCAGCATCCGCCGGATTGATTTCGACGATATAGCCAAAGCGGTGCGGTTCGTTCGGGGTCTTGGCAACGTCGAAGCGGGCATCGAAGCCGTGGTAGTTGTAGCTGCCCGGCTCGACCTTGGTGGACACGCCATAGCGCTTGTAGCCAGCGGCGACGGCCTCGGCGGGCGCGACCTCAGCGGTGGCACCGAAGTAGCCGTTGAAGTTTTCCTCGCAGGTCAGATAGGTGTCCCACGGGGTCCGGCCCGAGCCGCAGTTGTTCAGCGTGCCAAGGATGGCCATGCCGGTCGCGTCGGCTTCGGTCTTCAGAAGGTCGTGGCCTGCAGCCGGACCGTCGGCGGTCATCGGGGTGTTGTGGGTGATGCGGCGGTTGAAGGTGCTGTCCTTGACGACGGCCCAGCCATCTGCGCCTTCCGCGAGTTCCATCACGGTCACGCCCTGGAAGTTCTGCAGGCGCAGCACATCCTCGGCCGAGGTGGCGACGGCATCTTCGACATCGGGGGTCCCAAGGTTGATCTCGTTGTTGGTGTATTCGCTGTTCACCACCAGCACTTCTTTGCCGCCGACATTGAACATCTCCATGCCGTCGGTGTTTTCGCCGAAGACCCGGTCGGATCCGGCAACCGGCACGCCCGTGGCCGGGTCAAAGGCCGGCGCGTCCGAGAACAGCGCATCGCCCCAGCGGACCAGCACTTTCCAGCTGTAGCCTGCAGGCACATGGACGGTGCCATCGGTCTGGGCGGCAATCTGTTCAAAGGCAAAGCGGGTGGTCTGCTGGGCAAGGGCGGTCGAGCCCTTCAGCATCGTGGTGCCGAACACGGCGGCACCCGACCCGAAGGCGAGCGCGCCGCCAAGGAAGCCGCGGCGCGAGATGGCGCGTTCAACCACGCGGTCGAACTCTTGCACTTTTGGGCGCGGGAAGTTCAGTTCGTCCCATTCGTCGGCCGATAGGCGCTTGTGCTTGCTGTCAGTCATGGCGTGCTCCTTGCTGGAATGGTGTCGGGCGCGCAGGCCTTGCGGCGCGCACCCGTCCAACCGGACTAAGGCCGTTCCATGACAGGGGTGTGAAAACGGGGCGTGGGTCCGCTGACAGTTTCGTCAGAGGGCCCGCCGCCGAAGGGCTTCGGTCAGGACCGTACGGACGGCATCGCCCGGCACGTCGTCAGCGACGAAGGCCTGACCGATCCCGCGCGCAAGGATAAAGCGCAACCTGCCGTCCACGACCTTCTTGTCCTGCGCCATAAGGGAGACCAGCACATCGGTGTCGGGCAGATCGCCCGGGATGTCGGACAGATCGACCTTCATCCCCATCGCCTTCAGATGCGCGCGGACGCGGCTTGGTTCTTCCTGGCTGCAGAGGCCAAGGCGCGAGGAGAGCTCGAACGCCAGCGCGCAGCCGATGGCGACGCCTTCGCCGTGCAGCAGGCGGTCGGAATATCCCGTGGCCTTTTCAAGGGCATGGCAGAAGGTGTGGCCCAGGTTCAGAAGCGCGCGTTCACCTTCCTCGGTTTCGTCCCGGCTGACGATCCCGGCCTTCATCTCGACGGACCGCGTGACGGCGCGAAGGCGGGCCTCTGCGTTCCCGGAACGCAGCGCGGGGCCGTCACATTCCAGCCAGTCAAAGAAGGCTGCGTCGCCGAGAAGCCCGTATTTCACCACCTCGCCATAGCCCGACAGGAGGTCGCGGTCGGGCAGCGTGCCGAGGACGTCGATGTCGGCCAGCACCAGGCTAGGCTGGTGGAAGGCTCCGACAAGGTTCTTGCCTTGCGCGGTGTTGATCCCGGTCTTGCCGCCGACCGAGCTGTCAACCTGCGCCAGAAGCGTCGTCGGCAGCTGCACGAAGCGCACGCCACGGCGCAGGATCGCCGCCGAAAAGCCCACAAGATCGCCGATCACACCGCCGCCGAGGGCCACGACCACATCCTTGCGTTCGACCTTCTGCTCCAGCAGCCATTCGGTGCAGCGCGCGAGGTTGGCCCAGTTCTTCGTAGCCTCGCCCGGCGGGAGCGCCAAAGCCGAGACCACGATCCCTTCCGCCTCCAACGCTGCGGTCAGCGCGGGCAGATGGTGGGCCGCCACGATTTCGTCGGTCACCACGGCCACCCGCTTGCGGCGGAGAAGCGGCGCGATTTCCGCCCCGGCGCGAGCGATCAGGCCAAAGCCGATCCGCACCTCGTAGGACCGGTCCCCAAGATCAACCGCCACCCTGTTCACGCCCAATCCTCCAGCACATCCGGTCGCGTCTTCAGCGCCTCGCGCACCCGCGCAGCCATGTCTTCGACCGACCGTTCGGCCGCACTGTCCACCGCAAGGTCGGCCTGGGAATAGAAAGGGTGCCGCGCCTCGAAGATTTCGCGCAACGTCTCGCGCGGGTTGGCGGTCCGAAGAAGAGGCCGCGTCGTCTTGTGGCGGACGCGCTGCCAGAGAAGGTCAAGGTCGGCGCGCAGCCAGACCGATACCCCGACGTCATGGATCAACGCGCGATTCGCCTCGGACAGGAAGGCACCTCCGCCGGTGGACAACACGCAAGGTGGCCCGCGCAGAAGGCGGCTGATCACTTCGGTCTCGCGGGCGCGGAAGAAGGGCTCGCCGTCGCGTTCGAAGATCTCGGCGATGGAGCGGTTGGCGGCACGGACGATCTCTTCGTCGCTGTCGCGGAACTCGACACCCAACTGGCGGGCAAGGGCGGTGCCGACGGCGGTCTTGCCCGCCCCCATCATTCCCACCAGCACAACCGTCTTCGCCAGTCTTGCCATCGCCCCCGTTCCGCGGCCCGGTCCCGGGCAAGGACTTGCCGACGGGAATTCTTTCCCCCTCAATGGCGTGAACTTCCGCCGAATGCTATATACATTCGCACGGACACCCGCCGTCGCTGCCGATCAGGCAGGACAGGCGGGCAAAACGCACCGGGGGGATCAAGCCGCCGGGCAGACGTCGAGGAAGGGCGAAGACATGGGGCGGATCATCAAGGCCTTGCTGCTGCTTGTGATACTCGGCTTTGTCGGCCTGACCGTCTATGCCTACCTTGGCGACCTCAGTCCGGTGCAGAACGAGGTGAAAAAGCCCGTGGTGCTGAATGCGGACGAGTAAGGCCGGACTGCTGGCGCTGATCCTTGTGGCAGGACCTGCTGCAGGACAGGAGGCGGACGCCACCGGCGGGCCCCTATCGGCGATCGACTGGTTGTCGCAATCGGTGACGACCCCTGCGGCGGCACCCGGGACCAATGTCACCGTCGAAGAGCCGCCGGTCGCCAAGGCGGGCAGCGCGCTGCCTTCGACGGTCACGACCTCGTCGCTGGACGGTCCTTCGCCGGATTCGGTGGGGCTGATCCCGCAGGCGGTTTCCGGCTTGCCACGGAACCTTTGGGGCGCGGGCCTCACGCGCGAGATCGCGGAGCGTCTGGTCGTCCATCCCGACGAGGACCTGCCTGCGCTGCGCCAGCTGTTCCTGACGATCTTGCTGGCGGAACTTGCTGCCCCGGTCGATGCCGATGGCAAGGGCGCGCTGTTGCAGATCCGGATCGACAAGCTTCTTGCGCTTGGGGCGCTGGAACAGGCGGCAGCACTGATCGACGCGGCGGGCGAAACGACGCCAGAGCTGTTCCGGAGGAGATTCGACGTGGCGCTGTTGACCGGGGCCGAGGACCGGGCTTGCCAGTCGATGGCGGGCAAGCCGCACCTGGCTCCCACGGTGCCTGCGCGCATTTTCTGCCTTGCCCGGTCGGGCGACTGGGACACGGCGGCGCTGACGATCCGCACCTCGACGGCCCTCGGCCAGATCACGGCGGATCAGGAGCATCTTCTGTCCCGCTTTCTTGACCCGGACCTCTATGAGGGTGAGCCCGTCCCCCCTGCCCCGGACCCGGTCACGCCGCTGGACTGGATGATCTATTCCGCCATCGGCGAGCCCCTGCCGACCGAGGGCCTGCCCATCGCGTTTTCCTATGCGGAACTCAGCCCCCGGTCAGGCTGGAAAGCGCGGATCGAGGCGGCGGAACGGCTGACGCGGGCGGGGACGATCCCGCCGAACGTGATCCTGGGGCTTTACACCGAACACGACCCGGCGGCCTCGGGCGGGGTC
>JBGSVS010000197.1:0-7170 GCA_041752895.1 Tabrizicola sp. | reverse complement strand
ACCACCGCCGAGATCGCGGCCATCAGCCGTTCGCCCAGGGTCTCGACCGTGCCGCCCTCCGCCAAATGCGCCGCCAGGCTGACCGGCGCACCAAACCCCGCCGCCGCCGTGCCAAACCCCTTTGTCCGACCCCGGAACCGCGCCCAGAGGAACCCGACCGCATGAAAGGCCACCCAAAACGGCCGGTTGCGGAACCGCCGCGTGTCGGCTTTCGCGGCCTCGACCAGCACCCGGTCCTCCAGCACCCGGTCATAGGCCAGCCCCACCGGCACAAAGACCACGTCGCGATCCCCCGGCTCCCAGCCCTCGACGATATAGCTTAGCAGCCCCAGCTTCGCTGGGCCCACGCGCCCATCCAGCGAAAGCCCGCCCTCGGGAAAGATCGCCTGCGTTGTCCCCTCCTCGGTCGCCAACTGCACATAGCGCGCCAGCACCTTACGATACAAAGCGTTGCGGCTGCCGCGCCGGATGAAATAGGCCCCCATCGACCGGATCAGTGCCGAAAGCGGCCAGACCCGCGCCCATTCCCCCACCGCATAGCTGACCGCCGACCGGTCCGCGACCAGCCAGGTTACCAGGACGTAATCCATGTTGGACCGGTGGTTCATCACGAAGATGACTGTGGCCTTCGGGTCAAGATGCCCAAGTGCCTGATCCACCTTGCCAACCCGGACCCTGAACAACAGCCGCGACAGCCATTTCGCCGCCCGCGTCCCGAACCCGAAATAGACCGTCGCCGAGAAGCCGGGGACAATTTCGCGGGCATAGCGCTTGGCCTCCTCAAAGGCGACCTCGCCCGGCACTCCAGTCTCGGCCGCATGCGCCATCGCCGCCTCGACCACGCGCTGGTCATAGGCCAATCGCGCCACCATGTCCGCTCTCTGCGCCAACTTGAAAAGGTCGATCTTCCGGTCCAGCCGCGCGTTCAGCCGGGACAGGGCCTTCTCGGCGCGGCGCCGGAAGAACCACCTGACGCTCGGGAAAAGGAAATGCGTGGCAAAGCTGACCCCGGCAAAGCCAAGGATCAAGACAAGCAACCAGACCGGAACCGCCACCGTGCCGAACATGGGTAAACACTACCCCGAACCTTTCCTCTCACAATGCCTTTCATCTTTGCTCAAATATCCCGGGGGGTTCGGGGGCTGGCCCCCCGGCGACGATTGCCGCAGCGCAGCGATTGACATTGGCACGATCTGTCGCGTATCCCGTCCCTGACGCAATAAAATTACCAACGCGACTCACGAGGCCTCCATGTCCGAAAAGCCCTGGCTGTTCCGCACCTACGCTGGCCATTCCACCGCCGCCGCCTCGAACGCGCTTTACCGGACCAACCTCGCCAAGGGTCAGACCGGCCTGTCGGTCGCCTTCGACCTGCCCACCCAGACCGGTTACGACAGCGACGACCCTCGCGCAGCGGGTGAAGTCGGCAAAGTCGGCGTCCCCGTCGCCCACCTTGGCGACATGCGCGCGCTCTTCGCGGATATCCCGCTGGATCAAATGAACACCTCGATGACGATCAACGCCACCGCGCCGTGGCTTTTGGCCCTCTACATCGCCGTGGCCGAGGAACAGGGCGCCGACATCGCCGCACTCCAAGGCACCGTCCAGAACGACATCATCAAGGAATACCTTTCGCGCGGCACCTATATCCTGCCGCCGCAGCCCTCGCTCCGCCTTATCACCGACGTCGCGGCTTACACCGGCAAGCACCTGCCGAAGTGGAACCCGATGAACGTCTGCAGCTATCACCTGCAAGAGGCCGGGGCGACGCCGGAACAGGAACTGGCCTTCGCGCTCGCCACCGCCTGCGCCGTCCTTGATGATCTAAAAGTGAAAGTTCCCGCGGCAGATTTCCCCGCAATGACGGGCAGAATGTCGTTTTTTGTAAATGCTGGCATCCGCTTCGTGACCGAGCTTTGCAAGATGCGCGCCTTCACCGCCCTTTGGGACGAGCTTCTGGAAACCCGCTACGGCATCACCGACCCCAAGTTCCGTCGCTTCCGCTATGGCGTGCAGGTCAACTCCCTTGGCCTCACCGAACAGCAGCCCGAAAACAACGTCTACCGCATCCTTCTGGAAATGCTGGCCGTCACCCTGTCGAAGAACGCCCGCGCCCGCGCCGTCCAGCTTCCCGCCTGGAACGAGGCGCTGGGCCTGCCCCGCCCCTTCGACCAGCAATGGTCGCTGCGGATGCAGCAGATCCTCGCCTACGAGACTGACCTTCTCGACTATGACGACCTCTTCGACGGCAACCCCGCCATCGACCGCAAGGTCGCCGAACTCAAGGCCCAGGCGCTGGAAGAACTCGCCCACATCGACGCGATGGGCGGGGCCGTCGCCGCCATCGCCTACATGAAGGGCCGCCTGGTTGAGGCCAACGCCGAACGATTGGCGAAGATCGAAACCGGCGCGACCACCGTCGTTGGCGTCAACAAGTTCACCACCTCCGAACCCTCCCCGCTGACCACCGGCGAAGGCGCTATCATGCAGGCAGACCCCAAGGCCGAGGCCGACCAATGCGCCCGCCTTGCAGATTGGCGCAGCCAGCGCGACCCAGCCAAAGTGGCCGAAGCACTCGCCGCACTGCGGCAGGCCGCCCAGACCGGCGAAAACATCATGCCCGCCTCGATCCAATGCGCCAAAGCGGGGGTCACCACCGGCGAATGGGGCGGTGCCATGCGCCAACTCTACGGCGAATACCGCGCCCCCACCGGCGTCTCCCAGAACCCCTCGAACCGCACCGAAGGGCTAGAGCCCGTCCGCGACGCCGTCGCCGCCGTCGCCACAAAACTCGGCCGCCCGCTCCGCCTTCTCCTTGGCAAACCCGGCCTCGACGGCCATTCCAACGGGGCCGAGCAGATCGCCGCCCGCGCCCGCGACTGCGGGATCGAGATCACCTACGACGGCATCCGCCTGACCCCGCAGGAAATCGTTGCCGCCGCCGTCGAAAAAGAGCCCGATGTCATCGGCCTCTCCATCCTCTCCGGCAGCCACCTGCCGCTCATCCGCGAAACGCTGGACCTAATGCACCAGCAAGGCCTCACCCAACCCCTCGTGGTCGGCGGCATCATCCCCGACGATGACGCGACGACGCTGAAGGCGATGGGCGTGGCGCAGGTCTACACGCCCAAGGACTTCCAGCTGAACCGGATCATGCTGGATCTCGTAGCGTTGGCCGACCCGGCGCCCGTCGCTGCCGAGTAGCGCCAGAATCTCGATTTTTCGCAGAGAAATCGTCCCCCCGCCGCGACGCACTTGATGCAGGTCAAGGCCGGAAGCACACGCCTGTCCGAACCTCGCCCCATTGTCCCGCGCCCGGAGCCTGCGATGTTCGACCGTATCCGTTCCCTGATCCACCGCCTGCACGAGGTTACCGAGGCCGACGCGCTCAGCGACCGCGACCTCATCGACCTTGGCATCAATCGCGACCAGCTCCTCGCGTTCCTGCGCATGCCGCAAGACATCACCGAGCGCGTGACCGCGATGGCCGCCATTTTCGGCGTGCCGCAAGCGGACCTCAAGCGCAACTATCCCCAATGGATCGATGTCCTGACCACCTGCGGCCATTGCGCGGATCGCGGGGCTTGTCGCAAGGTCCTCGACAAGGGCAGCGCCGCACGGCCGGAGGACGCAACTTTCTGCGGCAATCGGGCGGTCTTCGCGGACCTGTCACCGCACGCGGTCTGACAAAGCTCAGCCCTCGGGCGGAGGGTCCGCCTTCCGCCAGACCGATGCCCCGTTCTCATACAGCTTCACCAGCCCCACATCCAATCGGGCCTGCCGCCCGATGTCCCGCACCAGCTCCCGGTGCGTGCTGCCGCGCAGGAACATGCAGCGCCGGGGCAGTGCATGCGCCTCAAGCTCGGGGTTGATCTGCCGGTAGAACTGCTTTTCCGGGTCCAGCCCCGGCTGCATCCGCCGCGCCGCCTCGCGCAGGAACTCGCCCTCGAACACCCCGGGCGAGGTTGAAAACGCGTTCACCAGCACATCCTCCACCACCCGCCGCCCCTTCTTGACCACCCGGCGCGAGGTCTGGTGATACAGGCCCCGCGTGTGCTTGTTCACGCACATGAAGGTCACCGCGCCAACATCCGGTTCGAACAGCGGTTCGATCCGGTCGGGCCGGATCGGCTCCAGCGCGATCCAGTCGTCTTCCAGGTGCATGACGCGCGGGGCCGTCGTCGCCTCCCAGGTCCGCCGCACCGCCGAGGCGAAATCCGGCGTCTCGGGACGGAAAATCAGCGCATCCGGGAAATGCCGCCGGATCAGCGCCTCGCAGCGGTCGCCCTCGGCCTCGTCCCCCATGAAGCGGTCGATGTTGGCGATCAGGCGACGGATCGGAAAGTTCGGGAACACGTCCCTGGTGAACGACGCCAGCGTTTCTGCCAGCAATGCCTCGCGGTGGCCCGCGATCAGGGTCACGTCATAGTCCAAGCTGTACCAAGCCTCTTCCAATCCTTCCTTCCGATAGCGTAGGTCACCCCTCCACACCAACCTGATTTTTCCCGGCCCCTTCGGCCGGATCGGACGACTTGATCTAGGGGTGGGTGTCGTTTCCCGCGCTCCCACAAGGAAGCCACAAGCACGACACAAAGAAGCCACAAACCAGCCCCAAAGAAAGCCCGGAAATTAACGGGACGTCGGGCTGCAAACCCTGCGATTTTTCGGAGACGGAGACATGACCTTTCACATCGGGGCCAAGCCCGGCGACATCGCCGAAACCGTCCTCCTTCCCGGCGACCCCTACCGCGCCCGCTGGGCCGCCCAGACCTTCCTGAAGGACGCGGTCCTGGTGAACGAAGTGCGCGGCATGCTTGGCTACACCGGCACCTGGAACGGTCACCGCATCACCATCCACGGCTCAGGCATGGGCATGCCGTCCCTGTCGATCTACGCCAACGAACTGATCCGCGACTATGGCGCCAAGACGCTGATCCGCATCGGGTCCGCCGGGGCACTGCCGACGCATGTCAAGGTCCGCGACGTGATCCTCGCCCAGACCGCCTCGACCGTCGGTTCCCCCTCGCGCACGATCTTCAAGGAGCTGAACTTCGCCCCCTGCGCCGACTTCGGTCTTCTCTCAAAGGCCCATGCCGCCGCCACCGCGAAGGGCACCCCCGTCCATGTCGGCGGCATCTATTCCTCGGACACCTTCTACGACGAACGCCCCGACCTCTCGGAACAACTCCTCCGCCACGGCTGCCTCGGCGTGGAGATGGAGGCCGCCGAGCTCTACATGGTCGCTGCCCGCCACGGCGCAAGGGCGCTTGCGGTGCTGACCGTCTCGGACCACATCACCACGGGTGAGGCGCTCCCCGCCGACCAGCGCGAACGCAGCTTCGGCGCGATGGTCGAGATCGCTTTGCAGGCCGCCTTCGCCTGACGCCGAATAATCATCGCGCGAACGTCATTTGCCGCGTTGTTGCGCACCGTTATCCTGCTCCCTGGTCTGACGGAGTGAAATCGATGCTATCCCGGCGCACATTTTTCCTGGTGGGAACCGCGGCCCTGGCGGCAGCGGCGATCAGCTATCCGCTGGTCTATCCGGCCTATGCCGGGCCGACCCTCGATGCCGAGGCCGCCTTCCAAAAAGCCGACGCCGGAGAGATCATCCTTGTCGACATCCGGCGCCCCGATGAATGGCAATCGACCGGCAGCGGCAAGGGCGCGCACCGGATCGACCTGCGCGATGCCGATTTCATCGAGGCGCTGACCAAACTTGCCGAAGGTGACCGCACCCGGCCCATCGCGCTGATCTGCGCGCGCGGCGTCCGGTCGGCCCGCACCGCCAACCTTCTGGCGGAAAACGGCTTTACTGGGATCATCAACATCCCCGAAGGCATGCTCGGCTCTGCCGACGGCCCCGGCTGGATCGCGCGCGGGCTGCCACTTACCCGCAACTGACTCCCGTTCCTTGTGCTTGCCTTGGTCGCGGCAAGCGGGTCTTCTTCGGATCAAAGAACCGGAGACACCGATGCCCCATCTCGCCCCCCGCCCCTGGGTCCCCGCCGCGTGTGAGACCTACATCCAGCGCCTCGCCACCGACGCCGCGAAGCCCTCCGCCCAGGTAGCGGCTCACCTCGACTACCTCATCGCCCGCAACCGCGAAATCCACGACCAGGACTGCTTCAACCTCAACCCCGCGACCAACGTGATGAACCCGCGCGCCGAAGCGGCCCTCGCCTCTGGCATCGGTTCGCGCCCCTCGCTCGGCTACCCCGGCGACAAGTACGAAATGGGCCTAGAGGCGATCGAGGAGATCGAGGTCATCGCCGCCGAACTCGCCGCCGAGGTCTTCCACGCCAAATACGCCGAAGTCCGCGTCGCCTCCGGAGCCTTCGCCAACCTCTACGGCTTCATGGCCCTCGCGAAACCCGGCGACAGCATCATCGCACCCCCCGGCACCATCGGCGGCCACGTCACCCACCATGCAGCCGGTTGCGCGGGCCTTTACGGTCTGACCACCCACGCCGCCCCCATCGACGCCGACGGCTACACCCTTGATCTGGCGGCGCTTCACGACCTTGCCCACGCCGTTCGCCCCAAGATCATCACCGTCGGCGGCAGCCTCAACCTCTTCCCGCATCCGGTGGCCGAGGTTCGCAAGATCGCCGATCAGGTCGGGGCCAAGGTCCTCTTCGACGCCGCCCACCAGTGCGGCATCATCGCGGGTGGGGCCTGGGCCAACCCGCTGACCGAAGGCGCGCATCTGATGACGATGTCGACCTACAAATCGCTCGGCGGCCCCGCTGGCGGGTTGATCGTCACCAACGACGCCGCCATCGCCGAGCGCCTCGACGCCATCGCCTTCCCCGGCCTCACCGCCAACTTCGACGCCGCGAAATCCGCCGCCCTCGCCTACACCCTCCTCGATTGGCGCGACCACGGCGCGGCCTACGCCAAGGCCATGGTTGACCTTGCCAAGGCGTTGGCCACTGAACTGCAGACCCTCGGCCTCCCCGTCTTCGCCGCCGACCGGGGTGCCACCACCTCGCACCAGTTCGCCATCGAAGCCGCCCCCTTCGGCGGGGGCCAAGCCGCCTCCAAGACCCTGCGAAAGGCCGGCTTCCTCGCCTGCGGCATTGGCCTCCCCCTCCCCGAGGTCCCCGGCGACATGAACGGCCTGAGGATCGGCACGCCCGAGCTTGTCCGTCGTGGCGTCACCTCCGC
>JBGSVS010000196.1:0-6930 GCA_041752895.1 Tabrizicola sp. | reverse complement strand
AAGAATCTCAAGAAAAGCTACGGTGCGACCCATGTCATCAAGGGCGTCGACATCGAGATCGAGGATGGTGAGTTCTGCGTCTTCGTCGGCCCCTCGGGCTGCGGCAAGTCCACCCTTCTGCGGATGATCGCGGGGCTGGAGGACATCACCTCGGGCGAACTGCGGATCGGCGACAAGGTGGTCAACGAACTGCCCCCGGCCCAGCGCGGGGTGGCGATGGTGTTCCAGTCCTACGCGATCGTCCCGCAGATGACCGTGCGGGAGAATGTGGCTTTCGGGCTGACCATCGCCGGGGCCTCGAAGGAAGAGAAAGAGGCCAAGGTCGCCGAAGCCGCGCGCATCCTGCAGATGGAGCATCTTCTGGACCGCCGTCCCTCGCAGCTGTCCGGTGGGCAGCGCCAGCGTGTGGCCATCGGGCGGGCGATTGTGCGCAAACCGCAGGTGTTCCTGTTCGACGAACCCTTGTCCAACCTCGATGCCGCCCTGCGGATGGACATGCGGATGGAGATCGGCCGCCTGCACCAGCAGCTTGGCGCCTCGATGATCTACGTGACGCATGACCAGGTCGAGGCGATGACGCTGGCCGACAAGATCGTGGTCCTGAAGGACGGTCAGGTCATGCAGATCGGCGCGCCGATGGACCTCTATCACAACCCGGCGAACCTGTTCGTGGCGGGCTTCCTGGGCGCGCCGTCGATGAACTTCATCAAGGTCACGGTGCAGAAGATCGAAGGCGACAAGGTTCTGGTGTCGAATGAGGCGCTGGAACCCGTCGCGGTGTCGGGCAAGCGCGGGCCGTTCAAGGCGGGTGACACGGCAATCCTCGGCCTGCGCCCGCAGTATCTGGAGATTGCCCAAGGCCAAGGCCGGTTGCACGGCGCAGTCGCGCTGACCGAACGTCTGGGGTCGGAAACCGTGCTGGATGTAACGCTGAAAGACGGCAGCCCGCTGATCGCTGCCCTGTCGCAGGACGCGATCTACCCGGTGGGCCAGGCGGTCGACCTGAACTTCGACCCTGACAAGGCGCACCTCTTTGCCGAGGACGCCTCGGCGATGACCGGCTCACGCCACTGACGGGCGCGAGCGCAGGAAGAGATACAAGGGCAGCCCGCAGCTGACGCCGATAAGGAAGGTTGCTGGGATCGCCACAAGGGCCAGCCAATCCCGGCGGCTGGCGCTTTCGGCCAGGACCCAGACCGTCAGCGCGATGGCGGCGATGGTCAGGTCCCAGGTGAGGCCGGTGGTTGAGGCGTTGACATACCAGGCGTCGATCAGGCCGCCCAGGCCGGTGCCGGTTTCCTGCATGTAGGTCACGAACCAGTACATCGGGTGAATTGCGCCCCAGACGGCAAGGGCAAGGAAGGCCAGCCGCAGCGGGGTCATGGGGCGACCTCTGTCGCGGCACGCGAGGGCGGTTCGGGCAGTCCATCGGCACCGCAAGCGGCAAGGATCAGGCAGGCAAGAAGGATCAGGCGGGGCATGGTCAATCCTCGATCGTGACGGTCGTGCCGCCGACCTTGCCGGAAATCGCCGGGCTGATGTCGACGCCGCCGTCTCCGAAGACGAGGTTGGTGGACAGCGTCGGGTTCTGGCAGGCCGCAAGGGCTAGAAGGGCCGGAAGAAGAATGGCTTTCATCGGGGTTCCCCTGGTTGATGCCGGGAAGGTAGCATCGCCCTGCCCTGCCGTCACCCCAACGCGGCCTTCCAGCGGGCAATCTGGGCGCGGACCTGATCCGGCGCGGTCCCGCCAAAAGAGGTGCGGCTGCGGACCGAGTTTTCCACCCCAAGAACGGAATAGACATCCTGCGTGATGCCCGGATGGACGCTGGTCAGCTCACCAATCGACAGGTCGGGCAGGTCCACGCCCTTACCTTCAGCCAGCGCCACCAGCGCGCCGGTGACGTGGTGCGCCTTGCGGAACGGCAGGTTCAGCGTCTTGACCAACCAGTCGGCCAGGTCGGTCGCGGTGGAGAAACCGCTGGCGGCGGCGGTCTTCAGCACCTCGCGGTTGGCGGTCATGTCGCTGACCATCCCGGTCATCGCGGCAAGGCCCAGCATGAGGCTGTCTGCGGCGTCGAAGACCTGTTCCTTGTCCTCTTGCATGTCCTTTGAATAGGTCAGCGCGAGGCCTTTCATGATGGTGAAAAGCGCCACCGTGGCCCCGAGGATGCGGCCCAGCTTCGCCCGCAGAAGCTCTGCCGCGTCGGGGTTCTTCTTCTGCGGCATGATGCTGGAGCCGGTGGTCCAGCGGTCCGAGAGGCGGACAAAGCGGAACTGGGCCGAAGACCAGATCACCAGCTCCTCGGCAAAGCGCGACAGGTGCATGGCGCAGATGCTGGAGGCGGCAAGGAATTCAAGCGCGAAGTCGCGGTCGCTGACCGAGTCGAGGCTGTTCGCCGTGGGCCGGTCGAAACCCAAAGCCTTGGCGGTCGAGTGCCGGTCGATGGGGAACGAGGTTCCCGCAAGGGCCGCCGCGCCGAGGGGGCATTCGTTCATCCGCTTGCGGGCGTCGTCGAACCGCGAACGGTCGCGAGCGAACATCTCGACATAGGCCATCATGTGGTGGCCCCAGGTCACCGGCTGGGCGGTCTGCAGGTGAGTGAAGCCCGGCATGACCCAATCCGCCCCTGCCTCGGCCTGCGCCAGGAACGCCTGCATCAGGCCGGTCAGCCCTTGGGTGGCCTGATCACACTGGTCGCGGACCCAAAGCCGGAAGTCCACCGCCACCTGGTCATTCCGCGACCGCCCGGTGTGCAGCCGCTTGCCCGCCTCGCCGATCCGGT
Source organism: Tabrizicola sp. (assembly GCA_041752895.1). Classification (GTDB taxonomy): domain Bacteria; phylum Pseudomonadota; class Alphaproteobacteria; order Rhodobacterales; family Rhodobacteraceae; genus Tabrizicola. The sequence goes on along the minus strand of JBGSVS010000196.1, from coordinate 4,147 downwards.
CGGTCAGGCGGGCCTCGATGTTCAGGTGGATGTCTTCCAGATCGGTGGTGAAGGGAAACTTTCCCGCCTCGATCTCTGACAAGATCGCGAGCAGGCCTTCCCCAATCGCCTTTGCATCCATATCAGTGATGATACCCTGCGCGGCCAGCATCGCCGCATGGGCCCGGCTGCCCGCAATGTCCTGGGCGTAGAGCCGCTGGTCGAACCCGATCGAGGCGTTGATCGCCGTCATGATCGCGCTTGGACCTTCGGCGAAACGCCCGCCCCACATCGTGTTGGCGGATTTGGGGTCAGGGGCGTTGGACATGAGCGGGGCCTGTGGAGTGAGACGCATGCGGAAATTGCTGTTGGTGCTCTACACGGGCTTGGCTCTTGGTGCAAACCCGGGCCTTGCCGATGTCGCAGCCCTGCGCGACGGCGACATGAAGAAGCTCGCGCTGCATGACGCGCCCATCGCCCTGCCCGACGCCGTGCTGCTGGACGCCGAGGATGGGGAACACAGCCTGGCGGACTACAAGGGCAAGTGGGTGGTCCTGAACTTCTGGGCGACCTGGTGCGCGCCCTGCCGGGAAGAGATGCCCTCGCTTGACCGGCTGCAAGCGGCGATGCCCGAGATTGCAGTGGTGCCGGTCGCCACAGGCCGGAATGCCGTGGCCGGGATCACGCGGTTCTTCGAGGAGGCGGGGGTGACCTCGCTGCCGATCCTGCGCGATCCGCTGTCGACGCTTGCCCGCGAAATGTCGGTGCTGGGCTTGCCGGTCACGGTGATCCTGAACCCCGAGGGCCAGGAAGTCGCCCGGCTGATCGGCGACGCCGAATGGGACAGCGCCAGCGCCAAGGCGGTCATGGCGGCGCTGGTGGCGGGGCGCTGACAAATTCCTTCGAAGGAATTTGCGAACCTTTTCGAAAAGATTTGCGCCTACAGATCAAACGTCGCGAAGACCGGGACGTGGTCGCTGGGCTGGTCCCATCCCCGCACCGGGCGCAGGATGCGGCTGCCCGAGGCCGCGCCCGAGATGTCGGGGGTGGCCCAGATGTGGTCCAACCGGCGGCCCTTGTCCGCCCCGTCCCAATCGGGGCTGCGATAGCTCCACCAGCTGTAAAGCCGTCCCTGGGGGATGTCCTGGCGGGTCACGTCAACCCAGCGGCCGGCCTCCATCGTCTCGCCCAGGTGCTGCACCTCGATGGGCGTGTGGCTGACGATCTTCAGCAGCGCCTTGTGGTCCCAGACGTCATCCTCACGCGGGGCGATGTTGAGGTCACCCACAAGGATCGCCCGATCAGGGCGTTCCCAATGGAAGAAGTCCCGCATCTCGGTCAGATAGTCGAGCTTTTGCCCGAACTTCACGTTGACCTCGCGGTCCGGAATGTCCCCGCCCGCGGGCACATAGCAGTTGTGGATCGTCACCCCGTTTTCCAGCCGGGCCGAGACGTGCCGGGCATGGCTAAGCTGGGCAAAATCCTTGTCGCCGCCGTCGACGATGGGCAGCTTCGACAGGATCGCCACGCCGTTATAGCCCTTTTGCCCGCGCGCCACGATGTAGCGGTAGCCAAGCGCCTGAAACTGCTCCAGCGGGATGCTTTCGACCGGGCTTTTGCATTCCTGCAGGCACAGGATGTCGGGGGCTTCCTCTGCCATCAGCCGCGACACCAGTCCCTCGCGCAGGCGGACCGAGTTGATGTTCCAGGTGGCAATGGTGAAGGGCATCGGCGGGTCTCCTGCTTGTGGGAACCCTAGGGGTAAGGTCAGAAGACCTCAAGCGCCGGACAAAAAAAGGCCGGGCAAGAAGCCCGGCCAGGTCCAACAGGGAGGATGCCGCGCCATAACCCCGACGCGACCAGGGGAACTTGCTGCACAACCGGTGCATGCGAGAAAGGTAGCAACGGATTCCGGCAACAATAAGCCCTAAGCGGCAAGATTTCGTGTTTGTTGCAAGGCGGTCGCATTGTGGCCGCCCCGCAACGAACCCATCAAGCCACGAGCCGGTATCCGCCGCTTTCCGTGACCAGAAGCCGCGCGTTCGAGGGATCGGGCTCGATCTTCTGGCGCAGGCGGTAGATGTGGGTTTCCAGCGTATGCGTGGTCACGCCCGCGTTGTAGCCCCAGACCTCGTGCAGCAGGACATCCCGCGCCACCACTCCGCTCGCGGACCGGTAGAGGTATTTCAGGATGTTGGTTTCCTTTTCGGTGAGGCGGATCTTCTTTTCCTTTTCGTCGACCAGCATCTTCTGGGCGGGCTTGAAGGTATAGGGCCCAAGCTGGAAGATCGCATCTTCGGACTGTTCATGCGTCCGCAGCTGGGCGCGGATGCGGGCCAGAAGGACCGGGAACTTGAAGGGCTTGGTCACATAGTCGTTCGCACCGGCGTCCAGACCCAGGATCGTGTCGCTGTCGGTGTCATGCCCGGTCAGCATCAGGATCGGACACTTGACGCCCTGCTTGCGCATCCGGCGGCACAGTTCACGCCCATCGGTGTCGGGCAGACCCACGTCAAGGATGACCAGGTCGAAAAGCCCGGCCTTGACCTTCTCCATGCCGTCCGCGCCGGTTCCGGCCTCGAACACGTCGAAGTCTTCGGTCATCACCAGCTGCTCGCTGAGCGCCTCGCGCAGGTCGTCGTCGTCATCGACAAGCAGAATTTTCCGCAGTCCGGCCATGGGTGCCTCCATTGCTGTTGGGAGACAGATGCGGCCCGTTCACGAACCCTGCAAGTATTGCAACGATTCCCTCACGCGGTCGTGTCGCCCACGCGGGAAATGTTTCACGTCAGGTGGCATTCCGCGTTTCGAGGTCAGCCAGAGCGGCGTCAAGTTGGGCCTCGCTCCAGCCTTCGCGGACGGCCTGGGCTAGGAAATCGGCCTGTGACCGGGGGGCGAGGCCGCCAATCGGCGGGTTGCGGTCCAGGTTTGTTGGAAAGGGGTAGCCCTCGGCCGTGGCCGCGATGACATTCGGAATGTCGATCCCTGCCCCGCCCTGCCGCAGCACTGGAAAGACGGCGCGGCTCATCTGGGCGCGGTTCACCGTCTCCATCGCCCGACCAAAGGCCGAGGAGACCTGGAACAGGTTGACCATCCGGAAGCGGTCCGTGGTCCGGTTCGTGCCCGCGCCGTGCATGACGGCTGGGTTAAAGAACAGCGCGTCGCCTTTCATCAACGGCAGTTGGACGTGATGCTGGGCGAAATGGTCCTGAAACTCGGGACGGCCAAAGGCGAGGTAGCCTTCGTGGAACTGTTGCGAGAACGGCAGCAGCATCGTCGGCCCGGTTTCCACCGGCATATCGCAATGCGCCACCGCCCCCTGCAGCGTCAAAAGCGGCGAGACCCCGTGGATATGCGCCGGAAACCGCGCCATCTGGTCGGGCGACATGAAGCCAAGGTGATAGTCGCGATGCGGCACCTGCGCGGCACCGCCCGGGTTCACCCGGTTGACCTGCGCGGTCATCTGGTAGTTGGGGCCCAGCCACGCTTCGGAGGCCAGCGCCAGCGTGTCCGCGCTGTAGTAGGCTGCGAAGTTCGCCGGATCGGCGAGGCAGTGCTTTTCCAGCGAGTTCCAGATCCGGTCGTTCGCCCCCGGCTTGGCAAAATGGTCGCCGCCGCCCCGCCGCGCGGCCTTCTCCTCGGCGATGATGCCTTCAAAGATCGCGGTGGCGCGGTCGACGACGGCTGCATCGGGCAGCGCGTCGCGGATCACGATGATCCCGGGACCGTCGGCGAAAACCCAGGCCCATTCGGCGGTCAGCGTCCTGCGCGCCTGAGGATCGCGGGTAGCCGTAGCCACGGTCTGGCCGTCGTAGATCGGGATGTTCCGCTGGATTTCGGTCGCCTGTGGCACATCATCGGGGCGCGTCACTTGCGCGACTTGTGCCTGGAACTGGGCGAAGTCGCCGCTGTCGGCGCTGATCCAGACCGGGCGGCGGGAGGGGGCGTTCATCGGGTGGACTCCTGACGGGGATGCCACCAGACTGGCGCGGGACGGAGCGGGGGACAACGGGAATCGTCGGGCATTGCGATGCGCAAAGGCTTCCGCACCCGACATTTGCGGCCTAGATAGGGGCATGTCCCTTGGCCTGACCATCGCCGAACGTCTGACCCGCGCGCGGGGCGATCTGCGCATGGGCGTGCCCGTGGTGCTGACCGGGGCTGGCGG
>JBGSVS010000195.1:0-1992 GCA_041752895.1 Tabrizicola sp. | reverse complement strand
CCGCCGCCGACGATGATGACCCTGCGGCCCGCGACGAACTCGCCCCGCATCGCGTCGACATCGGCAAGCGTGCGAACGGTGTAGACCCCCGCCAATTCGCCGCCGATGGCTGCAGGCAACCGCCGGGGCGTCGACCCCGTGGTCAGCGCCAGATGGTCATAGGCCAGCGCCTCGCCGCCAACGGTCACCGTCTTTTCCACCGGGTCGATGAAGGACACCGCCTGCCCCAGTCGCAGCTCCACCCGGTTCTCGGCCCAGAACTCCGGCGCGCGCAGCCAGAGCCGGTCCTCCTCCATCTCGCCCAGCAGATAGGCCTTCGACAGGGGCGGGCGCTGATACGGCGGCGCGGGCTCGTCGCCCAGCATCACGATTTCGCCGTCATACCCAAGCGACCGCAGCTTTGCGGCCAAGGCCGCACCCGCCTGTCCGGCCCCCACGATCACCACGCGCATGGCACTCCCCCTCTGGCATGTCCCGCGCCGGACCCTATAACCCAAGGCACAACAGGCGCAACGCGCCAAGACAGGAAGGAAGATGCAAAATGACAATAGCGGAAGGCTCGAAGCTGCCCGAAGCCACCCTCTTGCAGATGGGGGCCGAAGGACCCGAAGGCGTCAGCCTCGCTGACAAGCTGAAGGACCGAAAAGTGGTGATCTTCGGGCTTCCCGGGGCCTTCACCGGCACCTGCTCGACCGCGCATGTGCCAAGCTTCATTCGGACCGCGACGAAGTTCGCCGACAAGGGCGTGGACGAGATCATCTGCATCTCGGTCAACGATCCCCACGTGATGAAAGCCTGGGGCGAGGCGACCGGTGCCACGGCCGCCGGGATCACCATGCTGGGCGATGCCGACGCAAGCTTTACCAAGGCCATCGGCATGGAGTTCGACGCCCCTGCGGCCGGGTTCTTCTCCCGCTCAAAGCGTTATTCGCTCCTCGCCGAGAACGGTGTTGTCACCCGATTCAACCCCGAAGTCGGGCGCGGCTGCGAAATCTCGGCCGGAGAGCATCTTCTGTCGCAGCTCTGACCGACCGCTCATCGACGCCTTCGGCGCTCTTCGCTCCCGAGGAGAAGCCGAAGGCGCACGACGAGGCGTTACCCCTCGCGCACATGCCGCTGGAAGGCGCGCTTCAGAAGGTCAAGCTCGGCCCGCAGCAGGGCAACTTCTGCCCGGATGTCCTCGTCCAGGGGCTGGCCCGCGACCAGGGTGAACTGCGCCAGCCTTTCGCCTTCGGCCTGCACCACGAAGGTCTGCACGCCCTCGTTCAGCGCCCAGGCCGGGATCGGAACGCGCAAGCTGAACTGGCCGGACTTGCCCGCAATGGGTCTGACCTCCACCCCTTCGATAGCGCGGCCCTCGTGCAGCGCCTCGGCAACCGGAGCCGCGTCAGCCTGAACGACGCCTTCCCAGACACCACCCGCGATCCTGCCCTGAACCAGCTTCATCCCGCCCCCTTCAAAGCTCGGCCCGAGGCCTGCGACTGACGACCACGTCGCGGATCACGATCCGGGTCATCGCCGCATCGTTCACGATCAGGTCCAGCCAGACCTTTTCGATCCGCCGGTCGTTGAGGTCAACGTAAGCCAGGTCGAACTCGGCCAGCTTGTCCCGCCCGTGTTCAGGCAGCGCGCTGACCGGCTGGGCCAGGTTCGGCCCGTGCTTGATGTTCAGCCGCGCATAGGCTTTCACCGGCCGGTCGCAGTCGATCAGCATCTCGGCCCGAACCAGATGCCGCGCCTGCAGGCCGTCAACCGCCGCTGCGGGCAGGTTCATCGCCAGGGACAGAAAGCTGCCCTTGAAGCCGAAGATGTCGATGGCCAGCCCGTAAGGCGCACGATCCTCGGGCGCGTTGTTGCGCACCTGCCGGACCACGACTTCGCCCAGCGGGCAATCATGATAAAGCGCCAGGCTCTCGCCCAGCGCCGTCCGGTCGCCCGACGCCACCATGCCCGGCTCTGGCAAGGCACCCTGCCAGAGGTCGGGCCGCCAGC
>JBGSVS010000194.1:0-3661 GCA_041752895.1 Tabrizicola sp. | reverse complement strand
GCCGGATCGACGCTGTCCTCGACCACGCGCGCTGCGTTCACCGCACAGTCCGCCGCAAACGATTGCTGCATCACCGCGCACAGCCCCTCGGCCACGCGCGGGGCGCGGATGTCGGCAAGCACCTGCAGATAGGCGATCTCGGGCAGCTTCTCGCTCTCGGCCAGAAGATCGGCAAGGTTCGCCTGCAGCGTCATCACGACAGTCCGGCGCGGGGCGAAACGATCCTGCACCAGATAGGCCCGCACCTCATCCTGCGAGATCAGACCACCGGTCGGCGAGATCAGCCAGTGCTGCCTCTGGACGGCCTTAAGCGCCGGAGGTTCCGCTACCGGTTCTTCCGCCGCCTGCTCTTCCGCCGCGACGACCGGGGCGGCTTTCGGTAGCGACTGCCAATACTGCCAGCCGGCGGCACCAAAGCCCGCCGCCATCAGAAGCACCCCGGTTCCAAGCAAGAGACGCAGCATCAGAAGGATACCCCCTGACGCAGGAATTTGAGGTCACCAAAGGCAAAACGGGTGGCAATCGCTTCGACGCGCCCGGCGAAGGTTTCGGAAGGGGGCGACTGGCCGCGGATTTCGAAATACTGGCCCTGCGTCATCCGGATCTGCGCCCCCTCAATCGGCGCATAGACCGCCTTTGGTTGGCCATCTGCGGGCATTGGCCCCACGACCGATACCATGCCCGCGTCAAAGCCAGCCCGCGTCTCGTCCGCGATGATCCCGAAACTGTCGCGGAACCAGGTGTTCCAGGCGGCAATTCGGTCCTGCGTTTGCGCAATCCTTGCCTCAGCCTCCTCGCTCGTCGCCCCGGACCCGTCATTCAACACTGCGGGGGCCGGTTCGTCAGAGTTGCGCGAATAGGCCGGGATGACCCCGCATTCGGCAAGGCCGGTCGCCGAAATCACCTCGACCGGGACCACGGGATCAAGATTGGCCACCCCGGCATGGTTGCCGCCCAGCAGCACCACGCGCTCGACCCGTGCGCCTGGGGCGAGGTGCAGGTTCCAGATCCGGTGACCGTACATGTTCACCAGCACAAGATAGACCGGACGCGCGGTTTCGGTGATTGCCACGTCGTAGGCCTCATACGCGACGCCGCTTCCGCTTTGGACCTTGCCGCTACCGAACTCGCGGTAACTGTTGACGAAAACCTGCACCGCCTCGGCAAGGTTCGCATCACCATAGGTCAGGAAGGGAAGCTCAAGCTCGCTGCTGCCCGCAGTGACATGACCGACAAGCGTGCCTTCGCCCGGCGGGGTCAGACGGCAGCCCGTGACGGGCCGGATGGTCATGACTTCGGCCGGTATGGCCTTTGCCACCCGCGTGACATGGCCGTCGATCACGTCGTCGATGAAGACAGGACGGTTCCCTGCAAGTGCTGCGATGGCACCCCGCGCGACAAGCCCCTTCTTGCCGTCGACAAGCAGATCCGACGGCGACTTGCCCGAAGTCTTGCCACCAGACGAGAAGATGCCACCGTCAGACGAGAACATGCCCCCACCCCCGCCGACGGTCTGCATCATCCCCTCGCCTTCAAGCATCGCCATCACCGGTTCGGGGAGAAAGCGTTCAAACGCCTGCGGCCCAAGCGACACGAGCACGAACATGAAAACTGAGATCGACCCGACGATCACCAGGCTGATCGGTCCACGGATCATCGATGACGGCTCCTGCTTGAAAGTGATGGGCACGTATTGCCCCGGGACTTGGGCCAAAAAATGACAAGTCGGGCGGAATCCCTTCGAATTCCGCCCCTTGTCCTGACCTTTCGCGGCCTAGTCGGCAATCGCGTAGGTGACCGACACATTCGCGATCAGGCCAAGCTCGCCGCCCACCACCGGGACCGGCGCGGCCGAGACCGCTTCACGATACATCGGTGCGGGATCGGTCATCGCGCCCTGGTCGGCAATCGACAGGACCGGACCCAGTTTCACACCCGCCGCCCCGGCCAGAAGCTCGGCCTTGGCGCGGGCATCGGCCACGGCTTCCTTGCGCGCCTCGTTGTAGGCGGGCTCTGGATCCGCAAGGCCAAACGTCAGCCCGTTCAGCGTGTTGGCCCCATCGGTGACAGCCGCATCCAAGACCGCGCCCGTGGTATCCAGCACCCGGACCCGCACTGTCAGCATGTTCGACGCGACATAGCCCGCGATCGTCGGGGTCGAACTGTCGTAGCCGGTCCAGTTCGGATTGATCGACAGGTTCGAGGTCTGCATGTCCCGCGCTTCGATGCCCGAAGCCGTCAGCCGGGCGATGACCGCATTGGTCGCCTCGGTGTTCGCCGCCAGCGCCTCGGCTGCCGTTTCGGCCTGGGTCGTCACGCCGATCATCAGCGTCGCCATGTCGGGTGCGGCCTCGACCGATCCGGTTCCGGTGACGCTGATGGTGTGCTGGGCCACCTCATCGGCCAAGGCAGGAGCGGTGATCGGCAGGACAAGTGCTGTGGACAGGATCAGGGCGGACAGGGCACGCATGGGGGGACTCCTTCAAACTGGCGTGACTTTTCGTACCTATGACGCGCTTCGCAACCGGTTCCTTGGCCCTTTTCCTTCCCTTCGGCGAAAAGCTGCTTTAGTTATGCAACAACCGGCTGGGGCACGTTCCAGCACTTCCAATATCCGTGCTAGACCCGCGACATGAAACCGACATTTGCACTTGACCTGACCAGCGAAGCCATCGCGCTTCTGCACCGGACGCCGAAAGGCTGGCTTTCCATCGGTGAGGTCGCCTTTGACGCCCCCGATCTGGGCGAGGCGCTGGACTATTTGCGCAAGACCGCGCTTGGGCTGTCGCCGATGGGCGTGGCGACCAAGCTGATCCTGCCGAACAGCCAGATCCTTTACACCGAGGTGCATGCCCCGGGGCCGTCGCGCGACGAAAAGCGCCGCCAGATCGCCACCGCGCTTGAAGGCAAGACGCCCTATGACGTCGCGGACCTCGTCTTCGACTGGTCGGGCAAGGGCGCCACGGTCAAGGTCGCGGTCATCGCCCGGGAAACCCTGGCCGAGGCCGAGGGTTTCGCTGTCGAACACCGGCTGAACCCGGTCTCCTTCGTCGCGATTCCCGAAGAGGGCAATTTCGTCGGCGAGCCATGGTTCGGCCCGACCAGTGCCGCCGCCGGAATCCTGGCCGAGGACGAAACGGTCGAGCGTGACCGCGACCCGGTCTCGGTCGTGCAGCGCGAACTGCCGAAGGCCGCCGTCGCCGAGGCTCCGCCCGCCGAACCGGCCAAGGCCGAGGACCCCGCCGAAGAGACGCTGCCGGGTCTGGAAGAGGCGCTCAACGCCGACCTGCCCGAAGCTGAGGCTTTGGCCCCGACCGCCGTCGCCAGCCTGACGGAGGAAGCGGTCGACGAGCCCGCCGATGACGACATTCCTCCCCCCCGGCGGGCCTATGACCAAGTCCAGGCGGATGCCGCACAGGATGACTCCGACTTCCCACTGTCGCTTGCACCGGGCCACACTGCCGCGCCGCACGCCCCGGTGGTCGAAAAGCTGCCCGAATCGAAGCCCGCGTCGAAACCCGACCCGCGTCCCGAACCGGAAGAAGCCCCCTTCGCGCATGTCACCGACACCTCTGCCTTCCCCGAGGGCGAGGATGACGTGCCGCCGATGCCCGCCTTTGCCGGTCGCAAGCCCGCAGCGGACCCCACAACGGACGTCGTC
>JBGSVS010000193.1:0-6239 GCA_041752895.1 Tabrizicola sp. | reverse complement strand
CATCGTGCCAACCGGGGCTATCCCGGCCATTTCGTCGCGCTGCGCGATCAACACCGCTTTCAGACCCAGCACGCTGCCCGACACGGTCGAGGCGATGACCGGCCCGCCCGCCACGGCCCGGTGATACGAGGTGACAAGGATCGTGCGCTCATGCTCGGTCAGCTGGCCGGTCGCCGGATAGCCCAGGAACGCCTGGTAGTTGCTGATCGCCGCCCGAGATTTGGGACCAATCGACCCATCCGGCGTGCCGACGCTGTAGCCGAAATAGTTCAACGACGTCTGAACCTCGCGGTTCGCCTCGCGCTGTTCGGCGCTGATCGAGGATTTGGTCGACTTGGTCTTGGTCGACCGCGTCGACGTGGTGGTCCGCCGCTTGTTGTTATCGTTCGCAACCGCGCCGCCAATCAGGCCGCCGATGATCGCGCCGGCGATGAAATCTTTGCCATCTGCGCGCGCCGGAGCGGTAATCGGCGACAGGGGCGACAACGCGACCGAAGCCATCAGTGCAGCCGTTGCAATATTCTTGATCGTCATCACATCACTCCGAGGAAATTGGATTAATCGCGCCGAGAGTAGCACGGCTCTGGTGCAACGGAAGGACGTAATTCCGGACGGTTTGCAGGAATTTTTTCCGTTCTGCGAACAATCACCCCAGTTTCATGCGCTTGTATCCGTTCTGGAACTATCGTCGCCGGAACCCACCGCCCCCATCGCTTAGCTGTACGAGACAACCTCGATCTCGATCCCGCTGGTTTCGACGAAATAGAAGCGCCGCCCGGGTTCGTATTCGGCGTGGTTGCCCGGCACAAAGCCCGCTGCCTTCACCCGTGCCTCGGTGGCCGCGATGTCATCGACCACCACCGCGATGTGATTCAGCGCAGCCTGCGTGCGATAGCTTTCCTGCCGCGGCGCTTGCGGGTTTCCGTAACTGAACAGCGCCACATAGCACGCATCGTCGCCAACATGCACGGTGCGGCCAGTCTCCATTCCCGGCCCGGACCACCTGACCTTCCAGTCGAAAAGCGCGCACAGCGTCGTGGCCGTCGCGTCCGGGTCGGCCACCGTGATGTTCACATGCTCAAGTCTCGCCATCTGATCCTCCATTCGGCCGCGACTGACCGCGCACCATTGCCAAGCTCGACTCATGGTGTAATTTCTAAAGTTAACTTGAGATCAAGGAGAATCCGCCTTGCCCCAGGGCCTGACCATCGGCGATCTTGCGGACCGGTCGGGCCTCGCCGTCTCGGCCATCCGCTTTTACGAGACGCACGGCATCGTCCGACCCTTGCGCAATCAGGGGGGCCATCGGCGTTATGGTAGGTCCGACCTCCGCCGCCTGTCCTTTACCCTCATCGCGCAGCGCCTGGGATTTCCCCTGGCCGAAATCGCCCGCCATCTGTCCACCCTGCCCGCCGACCGCGCCCCCGACCGTCAGGACTGGGAAAGGATCGCGACGGGGTTTCGGGAAAGGATCACCGAACGCATTGCCGCCCTGCAGTCCCTGTCCGACAAGCTTGATGGCTGCATCGGTTGCGGATGCCTGTCGCTGGACAAATGTTCGCTCTATAACGTGGAAGACCGGGCAGCCCGAAAGGGCCGGGGCCCGCGCTATCTGATGGGCGACCGCCCCCCGAACGAATTGAATGACCCGATTGGTTGACTGGACCCACATCCCCGGGCTTGCCCCTTACCCCGAGACGCTGGCCGCGATGGAGGCCCACGTCGCCGCGATGAACGCCGGGACCGCGGACGAGGCGATCTGGCTTCTGGAACACCCCCCGCTCTACACCGCCGGGACCTCGGCCAAGCCCGCTGATCTGGTGCAACCCGACCGCTTTCCGGTCTACCCGGTCGGGCGCGGCGGGCAGTATACGTATCACGGCCCGGGCCAGCGGGTCATCTACACCATGCTGGACGTCAAGGCCCGAGGTGGCCCCAATGGCGGCGATGTGCGCTGCTTTGTGCGCGAGCTTGAACGCTGGGTCATCGACACTCTGGCCGAGTTCAACGTGACAGGCGAAATCCGGCAGGGTCGCGTTGGCGTCTGGGTGCAGCGGCCCGACCGTCCCGGCCCCGACGGCCACCCCTCCGAAGACAAGATCGCCGCCATCGGGATCAAGTTGCGCCGCTGGGTCAGCTTTCACGGCATCTCGATCAACGTCGAGCCGGACCTGACCCATTTCGACGGCATCGTCCCCTGCGGCATCCGCGACCACGGGGTGACCAGCCTTGTCGATCTTGGCCTGCCGGTGACGATGGCAGACTTCGACGCCGCCCTGATGGAAACCTTTCCGCGCCGCTTCCAGGGGTTTTGCCCGGCTCATGATGTCGCATAGCACCAGCATGCTATTGCATATCACGCCACTCCGCCCCCATCTTCCGGTTTATGCGGGTGCAGCGTTGTGCCCGCCGTTCAACACGAGGACATCATGACGAAGTTCATCCTTCTTGGCCTGACCATCGCGGCACTTGGCGCACCCGCCTTCGCAGGCGACCCGGCAGCCGGAGAGGGCACGTTCAAGAAGTGCAAGGCCTGCCATTCGATCATCGCCCCTGACGGGACCGAGATTCAGAAAGGCGGCCGCACCGGCCCGAACCTCTATGGCGTCATCGGCCGCGGCGTGGCGTCGGACCCGGACTTCAAATACGGCGACTCGATCCTTGCCCTTGGCGCCACCGGCGCCGTCTGGGACGAGGCAGGCCTTGCCGCCTACACCGCCGATCCGGCCGCTTATCTCAAGTCAGCGCTTGGCGATGACGCGGCAAAATCGAAGATGTCCTTCAAGCTTTCCTCGGGCGGCGAAGACGTCGCGGCCTACCTCGCGTCAGTCGCGCAGTAAGCCACCATATCGCCAAATGATCGGGCGGCCCTGAACCGGGCCGCCCGCTGCACTTTCAGCGTTGCCGCATCATCCCGTCGCCGAAGGGATGATCGATCACCATCCGCCACTCACCCGCCGGATCGCGGGTAAGTACGGCAACGGACAAGGCGCGAAACGGCACGCCGTCCGGCCCCTTCCCTTCCCAGTCCATCAGATGCAGTGCGGTGTCGCCTGACACGATCACCTCATGCCCACCGGGCACAAAGGGAAATCCCGCTGCGACAAAGCCCTGAAACATCTCCGCCAGCGCAGCCTCGCCCGTGACTAAGGCGCCGGGACTGCCGACCACGACCGCTCCGGGCCGGTAGGTCGCCATGATCCCCGGCACGTCGCCCGAAGCAAAGGACGACATCATCCGCTCGATCACGGCAACAACCGCCGTCTCGTCCGATGGGCCGGCCGAAGCGGCTGATCCAAGGGCCATTGCTCCGGCCATCAAAACTCCAACCGTCTTGTCTTTCATGTCATGCTCCTGTTTTTCCTGGTGCAACCGTGTTACGCCCGGGCAGTGTCAGAAAATGGCAGTGGCCTTCCGATGCGCCTTTTTCGCCTGCTCTCCCTTCTGGATGTCATACGCCTGCGCCATGGCCCGGTGACGGCACGCCAGATTTCCGACCTCTGCGGCATCTCGCTGCGCACCGCTTACCGCGACATCGCCGACCTGCAGGCCATGGGCGCGCCGATCCGGGGTGAGGGCGGCATCGGCTACGTGCTTGAGCCTGGCTACTTCCTGCCGCCCCTCGGGCTTGCCAGCGACGAGCTTGAGGCCCTCGCTCTGGGCGCAGGACTGGTGGCCGAACGGGGGGATGCCGCTCTGGCAGATGCGGCGCGCCGGGCCCTCGCCAAGATCGCCGGGGCAAGCCATGCCGACCGGCGCTTGGAACTCAGCGAGCCTGCGGTCACCGCCGGACCACAGACACCGCCACTGACAGCCCCCGATCTTGCGGCAATGCGACAGGCGATCAGGTCTCGCACACGTGCCGAAATCGACTATCTTTCGCTGTCTGGGGTATCCAGCACCCGGCGCGCCCGCCCGCTGGGTCTGACCCTGTTCGACACTGCCTGGCTCCTGACAATCTGGTGCGAGACGGCGCAGGACTTCCGCCACTTGCGCGCCGACCGGGTCACGCGATTCCAGCTGCTGGATCAGCGATTCCGGCACGAATCCGGCAAACGGCTGTCCGACAGTTATCGGCGCGAAGGCCGCACACCCTTCCTCTCGCAGGGTATCACAAACAAACCTGCATGATTTCTGCCCCCTGCGGCAAAGTCATGCATTGCGACCGTTACGACCTGCGGCTAAAGACAAGGACATAAGGGAACCGGGCCTCCTTTCGCGGGTGGCAAACGGCATCACGGAACGACCAAAGCGGAGGACGCCCATGGCGGACGCAGCCATCCACGGCCATGACGAACATCATCGACCCGGGTTCTTCACCCGCTGGTTCATGTCGACCAACCACAAGGACATCGGGATCCTGTACCTCTTCGTCGGCGGTTTCGTCGGCCTGATCGCGGTCCTGTTCACCGTCTACATGCGGCTTGAGCTGATGCAGCCGGGTGTCCAGTACATGTGCCAGGAAGGCGCGCGCTTCATCGCCGATGCCGGGGCGACATGTACCCCGAACGGGCACCTCTGGAACGTGATGATCACCTATCACGGCGTCCTGATGATGTTCTTCGTCGTCATTCCCGCGCTGTTCGGCGGCTTCGGCAACTACTTCATGCCGCTGCAGATCGGCGCGCCGGACATGGCCTTCCCGCGGATGAACAACCTGTCGTTCTGGCTTTACGTCGCCGGGACCTCGCTGGGCGTGGCTTCAATGCTGTCGCCGGGCGGCGGTGGCGACCTCGGCACTGGCTTTGGCGGCGGCTGGGTCCTTTATCCGCCCCTGTCGACCACGGCCGAGGGTGGCTATGCGATGGACCTCGCGATCTTCGCCGTCCACCTGTCGGGTGCCTCGTCGATCCTCGGTGCGATCAACATGATCACCACTTTCCTGAACATGCGTGCCCCCGGCATGACCATGCACAAGGTGCCGCTGTTCGGCTGGTCGATCTTCGTGACTGCCTGGCTGATCCTCTTGGCCCTGCCGGTGCTGGCTGGTGCTATCACCATGCTGCTCACCGACCGCAACTTCGGCACCACCTTCTTCACCCCCTCGGGTGGCGGTGACCCGATCCTCTATCAGCACATCCTGTGGTTCTTCGGCCACCCGGAAGTCTACATCATCATCATCCCCGCCTTCGGGATCATCAGCCAGGTCATCTCGACCTTTGCCAAGAAGCCGATCTTCGGCTACCTGCCGATGGTCTACGCGATGGTGGCGATCGGTGTGCTCGGCTTCGTCGTCTGGGCGCACCACATGTATACCGTCGGCATGTCGCTGACCCAGCAAAGCTACTTCATGCTGGCGACCATGGTCATCGCGGTGCCCACGGGCGTGAAAATCTTCTCGTGGATCGCGACGATCTGGGGCGGCTCGGTTGAGTTCAAGACCCCGATGCTCTGGGCCTTCGGCTTCCTCTTCCTCTTCACCGTCGGCGGCGTGACCGGGATCGTGCTGAGCCAAGCCCCCGTGGACCGCGCCTACCATGACACCTACTACGTGGTCGCGCACTTCCACTACGTGATGAGCTTGGGTGCCGTGTTCGGGATCTTCGCCGGGATCTACTTCTGGATCGGCAAGATGTCGGGCCGTCAGTACCCGGAATGGGCCGGCAAGCTGCATTTCTGGATGATGTTCCTCGGCTCGAACCTGACCTTCTTCCCGCAGCACTTCCTCGGTCGCCAGGGCATGCCGCGCCGCTACATCGACTACCCCGAGGCCTTTGCCTACTGGAACTGGTTCTCGTCGATGGGGGCGTTCCTGTCCTTCGCGTCCTTCGTGTTCTTCATCGGCATCGTGTTCTACACGCTCCTCTGGGGCCGCCGCGTGACCGAGAACAACTACTGGAACGAATACGCCGACACCCTGGAATGGACCCTGCCCTGCCCGCCGCCCGAACACACGTTCGAGCAGCTGCCCAAGCAGTCCGACTGGGACAAGTCGCACGCCCACTAAGCGGCGCTGACAGCGAAAAGGCCCCGGGACCAAGACCCGGGGCCTTCTCCATTCATTCCGCAGGGAAAACGATGCGCATCGCCTTCTTTCTGATCTCCCTCGTTGTCGTGGCCCTTGCAGGCTATCTGACGATCATCGGCTATTTCCTTTCGCATTCCATCGCCGGGCTGATGGCTGTCGCCCCGCTGGGCGCGGAAAGCCAGACCGTCGAGCGCCCCACTGATCCGCTGACGCTTGGCTACCGCGGCGATCCCCAGACCGCGTTGTCGCTGCCCTTCCAGACCATCCCGCT
>JBGSVS010000192.1:0-8295 GCA_041752895.1 Tabrizicola sp. | reverse complement strand
TGTCGGTGACGCTGGCCGAACAGGGCGACCTCGCGCAGGGCACCTCGTCCGCCTCGACCAAGCTGTTCCACGGGGGCTTGCGCTACCTCGAATACTTCGAGTTCCGTTTGGTCCGCGAGGCGCTGGAAGAACGCGAGACGCTGCTGGTCGCCATGCCGCATATCAGCTGGCCGATGCGCTTTGTGCTGCCCCTCTCGCCCGAGATGCGCTTTGACAATGACACGCCCACGGCCCGGCTTCTGGGGTGGGTCATGCCCTGGGCCAAGGGCCGCCGCCCGGACTGGCTGATCCGCCTTGGGCTTTACATGTACGACACGATGGGCGGTCGGAAGATCCTGCCCGCGACCCGGACTGTGGACCTGACCCGCGACCCTGCCGGGAAACCCCTGCAATCGAAATTCCGCAAGGCCTTCGAATATTCCGACTGCTGGGTCGAGGATTCGCGCCTTGTCGCCCTGAACGCCCGCGATGCCGCCCAGCGTGGCGCGCGCATCATGACCCGCACCCGCGTCACCTCTGCCGAACGCCGCGACGGGCTTTGGCATGTCATCACCCAAGGCCCCCATGGCACCGAAACCCACCAGGCCCGCGCTCTGGTGAACGCCGGCGGTCCCTGGGTCGAGGATGTGATCCGCAACGTCGCGCGGATCAATTCCTCCGAAGGCGTCCGCCTTGTGCGCGGGTCCCACATCGTGACGAAGCGCCTCTTCGACCACGACCGCTGCTATTTCTTCCAAGGCACTGACGGGCGCATCATCTTTGCGATCCCGTATGAGCAGGACTTCACCCTGATCGGCACCACCGACAAGGACCACACCGCTGCCCCAAGTGACGTCAAATGCACGGAGGACGAGCGCGACTATCTTCTGACCTTCGCCAGCCAGTATTTCGCCAAGCCGGTGACGAAGGACGATGTGGTCTGGACCTATTCCGGCGTCCGGCCCCTTTATAACGACGGGGCCAAGTCCGCCACGGCAGCGACCCGCGACTATGTGCTCAGCCTTGATGACAAGGGCGCGCCACTGCTGAACGTCTTCGGCGGCAAGATCACCACCTACCGCCGCCTGGCCGAATCCGCTCTGGCCAAGCTGACACCGTTCTTCCCGCAGGCCAAACCCGCCTGGACCGCACGCGTGACGCTTCCCGGCGGCGATTTTCCCCATGACGGGGTGGCCCGGCTGGTCAGCGACCTCAAGGCCAGGCATCCGTTCCTGACCGACTACTGGGCCGCACGTCTGATCCGCGCCTATGGCACCGAAGCCGGGCAGGTTCTTGGCAACGCCACCGCGGCAAGCGCCCTTGGCCAGGACTTCGGCGCCACCCTGACCGAGGCCGAAGTCCGCTGGCTGATGTCGCGCGAATTCGCGCTGTCGGCGGCGGATGTCGTCTGGCGGCGATCCAAGCTTGGCCTGCGGATGACGGCGGACCAGATCGAGACACTCGACCGCTTTATGGCGGACGCTGCCCGGGCCGTCAGCCCGGCGGCGGAATAGGGGGGACGGGATGACACTGGAACTGCAGGGCGTGTCACGGTCGGTCGGGGGCAGGGTGCATATCCACCCTACCGATCTGACCCTGAACAACGGCACGATGAACGTCCTGCTTGGCCCGACACTGTCCGGCAAGACCAGCCTGATGCGGTTGATGGCGGGCCTCGATAAGCCCACGACCGGCCGCATCCTTTGGGAAGGCCGCGACGTGACCGGCCAGAAGGTCCAGGACCGCAAGGTGGCGATGGTCTACCAGCAGTTCATCAACTACCCCGGCCTCACCGTCTACGAAAACATCGCCTCGCCGCTGCGCCTGATGGGCCGGGCGCGCGAGGAGATCGACCGCGCCGTCCGCCAGACCGCCGAGATGCTGCGACTGACGCCGATGCTGACGAGGAAGCCGCTCGAACTCTCCGGCGGTCAGCAACAACGCTGCGCTTTGGCGCGGGCGCTGGTCAAGGGCGCGGGCCTTGTCCTGCTGGACGAGCCGCTTGCCAACCTCGATTACAAGCTGCGCGAGGAGCTGCGGGTGGAAATCCCGCGCATTTTCGAAGCCTCCGGCGCGATCTTCGTCTATGCGACCACCGAGCCGGAAGAGGCGCTGCTTCTGGGTGGCAACACCGCGACTCTGTGGGAGGGCCGCGTCACCCAATTCGGCCCCACCCCCACAGTCTACCGCCTGCCCGCCGACGCCCAGACCGCCCGCGTCTTCAGCGATCCGCCGATGAATTTCGTCCCCTGCCGCAAGGAAGCTGGCCGCCTGACCTTTGGCGACAGCGCCCATGCCGCCGCCGAAGGTGCGACCCGTGACCTGGCCGATGGCAGCTACACCGCTGGCTTCCGCGCGAACCACGTGACGCTGAACCGGCATTCCGGCGATGCGGTCGAATTTCGCTGCACCCTAGGTGCGACCGAGATCACCGGGTCGGAAACCTTTGTCCACCTCACGCATGGCTCTGACCGCTGGGTCGGACTGATCCATGGCGTGCATCCGCTGACCTCGGGGGCCGAGACATCGATCTTCGTCGACCCCGCCCACGTCTACCTCTTTGACACCACGGGCCGCCTTGCAGCACCCGCTCCTTACGCGATGGCGGCCTGACATGTCCCGGATCACGCTTTCCAAACTTGCCCACAGCTATCTGGCGAACCCGACCTCGGACGCTGACTTTGCGCTGAAGGAAATGGACCATGTCTGGCAGGATGGCGGGGCTTATGCGCTGCTTGGGGCTTCGGGCTGCGGCAAGACCACGCTTTTGAACATCATCTCGGGGCTGGTGCGCCCGTCGCAGGGCCGCGTCCTCTTCGGCGATACCGACGTGACCGATGCGGCCACCACCGAACGCAACATCGCCCAGGTGTTCCAGTTCCCCGTCGTCTACGACACGATGACCGTTCGCGACAACCTGGCCTTCCCGCTGCGGAACCGGGGGATGGATGCCGCCTACATCGCCAAGCGCGTGGGCCAGATCGCCCAGATGATCGGGATGGAGGACATCCTGTCCCGCAAGGCCCAGGGCCTGACCGCCGACGCCAAGCAGAAGATTTCGCTGGGGCGCGGGATGGTGCGCGAGGACGTGAACGCGATCCTGTTCGACGAGCCGCTGACCGTCATCGACCCGCACATGAAATGGGAACTGCGGACCCAGCTGAAGGACCTGCACCGCGAGTTCGGGCATACGATGATCTACGTCACCCACGACCAGACCGAGGCGCTGACCTTCGCGCAGAAGGTCGTCGTGATGCACGAAGGCCGCGTCGTCCAGATGGGCACGCCGGAAGAACTGTTCGAGACACCCGCGCACACCTTCGTCGGCTACTTCATCGGCTCGCCCGGGATGAACCTGTTTAACGCCGAGATCACTGGCTCGGTGGCACAGCTTGGAGGCAGTGCAGTGCCGCTGGGCGCGACCTATGCGACGACCTCCGGCCGCACCCAGATCGGCATCCGCCCGGACTACGTGACGATCTCGGACGCGTCCTTGACCGGGGGCCTGCCGGTGACCGTGAAACGGGTCGAGGACGTGGGCCGCCACCGCATCGTCCGCGCCGAGTTTGCCGGCCAACCGCTGAACGTGATCCTGCCCGAAGGGATGTCTGTCCCAGCCGACCCCCGCGTGGCCTTCGCGGCGGACAAGATCAACGTCTACGCCAACGACTGGCGCGTCTCTCCGATGGGGGCCTGAGTCATGGAAAAGACCCAGAACAACAAGGCCTGGTTCCTGGTCCTGCCGGTCCTCGTCCTTGTGGCCTTCTCGGCCATCCTGCCGCTGATGACGGTGGTGAACTACGCCTTCAACGACACCTTCGGACAGAACGAGTTCTTCTGGGCCGGCATCGACTGGTTCGAGGATCAGATCACCTCGGACCGTCTGCATGACGCCCTTGGCCGCCAGATCCTGTTCTCGCTGATCATCCTGGCGATCGAGGTCCCCTTGGGCATCTTCATCGCGCTGAACATGCCGAAATCCGGGTTCTGGGCCAGCTTCTGCCTGGTCCTGATGGCGCTGCCCCTCCTGATCCCCTTCAACGTTGTCGGCACCATCTGGCAGATCTTCGGCCGGGTCGACATCGGGCTTCTCGGCCACACGCTCGCCGCGATGGGGGTTGACTACAACTACACCAACGACCCCCTGGACGCCTGGATCACTGTCGTCGTGATGGACGTCTGGCACTGGACTTCGCTGGTGGCGCTTCTGTGCTACGCAGGCCTCCAGTCGATCCCGCAGGCCTATTACCAGGCCGCCAAGATCGACCAGGCCACCCGCTGGTCCGTCTTCCGCTACATCGAACTGCCGAAGATGAAGGGCGTCCTCCTCATCGCCGTGCTCCTCCGCTTCATGGACAGCTTCATGATCTACACCGAGCCCTTCGTCGTCACCGGCGGCGGCCCCGGCAACTCCACCACCTTCCTCTCCATCGACCTTGCCAAGATGGCGACCGGCCAGTTCGACCTTGGCCCCGCTGCCGCCTTCTCGATCATGTACTTCCTCGTCATCCTGTTGATCTCATGGGTCTTCTACACCGTCATGACCAACCTTGACCGCGAGGAGAACCGCTGATGCGTATCCGCTCCTCTGCCATCGTGATGACGGTCTACCTGCTGTTCCTGCTGATCCCGATCTACTGGCTGATCAACATGAGCCTGAAGACCAACACCGATATCACCTCGACCTTCTCGCTCTATCCTAAGAACCTGACCTTCCAGAACTACGTCAAGATCCTGACCGACCCCTCGTGGTACATGGGTTATGTCAACTCGCTGATCTACGTTTCGATGAACGTGGTCATCTCGCTGACAGTGGCGCTGCCGGCGGCCTATGCCTTCAGCCGCTACAACTTCATGGGCGACAAGCACCTGTTCTTCTGGCTTCTGACCAATCGCATGGCCCCGCCCGCCGTCTTTGCCCTGCCGTTCTTCCAGCTTTACTCGTCCGTCGGGCTGTTCGACACGCACATCGCCATCGCGCTTGCACATTGTCTTTTCAACGTGCCGCTGGCGGTCTGGATCCTTGAAGGTTTCATGCGCGGCGTCCCCAAGGAAATCGACGAGACCGCCTATATCGATGGCTACTCGTTCGGTCGGTTCTTTCTGCGGATCTTCATGCCGCTGATCGCCTCGGGCATCGGCGTGGCCGCCTTCTTCTGCTTCATGTTCTCCTGGGTGGAACTGCTGCTGTCGCGCACGCTGGCGACCGTGAACGCAAAATCCATCGCCGCAACGATGACCCGCACCGTCAGCGCGAGCGGTATGGACTGGGGCGTCCTTGCCGCCGCCGGGGTCCTGACCATCGTGCCCGGTGCCCTCGTGATCTACTTTGTCCGCAACTACATCGCCAAGGGCTTCGCCCTGGGGAGGGTGTGATGATCGACCATGCGCCCACGACGATTGCGCGGAAAAGGAAAGGCACTGCCTTTCCCCGCGCACAGGCACCACACACCAGCCGGGACCAGTTTGGCCAGGTGCACCACCGTCCAGCCCCCGCCCGGGCGGGGGGAAGCCCCCGCCAAGGGGCGGGCGGGGGCTGGACGGAGGCTTTGGGCCTCCGTCCGGGGCAAACGACCACTGCCTCCGCACGGCCGGGGCAATGGCCCCTGCCGATCAAGGACCGACTGACCAGCGCCGGAGAATCCTCATGACTACCACCCGCTGGACCCCGATCTACCTCACCCTCGCCGCCCTCATGGCTGGGATACTCGCCCTGCTCCTCTGGGCGGTGCCCCTGGATGACGAGGGCGTCCGCGAATGGACCGGGCAGCTGATCCCCGGCTTCTGGATGGCCTGGACCTTCCCAGTCGCGCTTTTCTTCTGGTGCATCGCAGCACTTCTCATCATCATGACGCTTCTCGCCATCCGGTTCCCTGAAACCCCCCGCGTCGGCATCCTGCGGATCGAGACGACGCGCGGCGACCGGCTTTTCATCACTCTTTTGGGCACAGCCTTCCTCCATCTGGGCTGGCTCTTCTTTGCGGGCCCCGACGTGCTTTGGGGCGCGCTACTCCTCTCCCTCGCCTATGCCGCGGCAGTCTTTCGCTGGGTGTAAGAGGGCAACAACGACCCTCGGGCGGGTGAGTAGGACCGCCCGGGGCGCACGACACCTGAAACGTCTCAACATTCTGGGAGGAATCACATGAGACTTCGTTCCACCGCAACAGCCATGGCGCTTGCGCTCATGGCCACGCACGCCCCCGCCTGGGCCGACATCGAGGCGGCGAAAGCCTTCCTCGACGCCGAAATCGGTGACATGTCCGTGCTGGACCGCGCCGCGCAAGAGGCTGAACTGCAATGGTTCATCGACGCCGCTGCGCCCTATGCCGGCATGGAAATCAAGGTCGTGTCGGAAACCATCGGCACGCACGAATATGAGGCCAAGGTGCTTGCCCCGGCGTTCGAGGCGATCACCGGGATCAAGGTCACCCATGACCTGATCGGCGAAGGCGACGTTGTCGAAAAGCTGCAGACGCAGATGCAGACCGGCGAAAACATCTACGACGCCTATATCAACGACTCGGACCTGATCGGCACCCACTGGCGGTATCAGCAGGCCCGCAACCTGACCGACTGGATGGCAGGCGAAGGCGCTGCGGTGACCAACCCGGGGCTGGACCTGGCCGACTTCATCGGCACGTCGTTCACCACCGGGCCGGATGGCAAACTGTACCAGCTGCCCGACCAGCAGTTCGCCAACCTTTACTGGTTCCGCTACGACTGGTTCAACGACCAGAAGACCAAGGACGACTTCAAGGCCAAGTACGGCTACGACCTTGGCGTTCCGGTCAACTGGTCGGCCTATGAGGACATCGCCGAGTTCTTCACCGGACGCGACATGTCCTATGCAGGCGGCCCGGCAACCGGCGTCTATGGCAACATGGACTACGGCAAAAAGGACCCCTCGCTGGGCTGGCGCTACACCGACGCGTGGATGTCCATGGCCGGTATGGGCGACGTGGGCGAACCGAACGGTCTGCCGGTCGACGAATGGGGCGTCCGCGTGGACGAAAACTCGCGCCCCGTGGGTTCCTGCGTGACCCGTGGTGGTTCGACCAACGACGCGGCGGCGGTCTATGCCGTGACCAAGGCGATCGAGTGGCTGCAGAAGTACTCGCCGCCGGAAGCCCAAGGCATGACCTTCGGTGAGGCCGGCCCGGTTCCTGCCCAGGGTGCGATTGCCCAGCAGATGTTCTGGTACACCGCCTTTACCGCGGCATCTGTCGTCGAAGGCACCCCCGTGATGAACGAGGACGGCACGCCGAAGTGGCGCATGGCCCCCTCGCCGCACGGGGTCTACTGGCAGGAAGGCCAGAAGATCGGCTATCAGGACGCTGGTTCCTGGACGCTGATGCAATCGACCCCGGTGGACCGTGCGCAGGCCGCTTGGCTTTACGCGCAGTTCGTCACCTCCAAGACCGTGGACGTGAAGAAGGCCCATGTCGGCCTGACCTTCATCCGCGAATCGACGATCCAGCACGCGTCCTTCACCGAACGCGCGCCGAAACTGGGTGGGTTGATCGAGTTCTACCGCTCGCCAGCCCGCGTCCAGTGGTCGCCCACCGGCACCAACATCCCGGACTATCCGAAGATGGCGCAGCTGTGGTGGCAGAACATCGGCGATGCCATGTCGGGGGACAAAACCCCGCAGGAAGCGCTGGATGCCCTGTGCGAAGAGCAGGAAAAAGTGCTGGAGCGGATCGAGAAGTCCGGCGTTCAGGGCGACATCGGCCCGAAGATGAACGAACCGCAAGACGCTCAGGTCTGGCTTGACGCTCCCGGCGCGCCGGTGGCCAAGCTGGAGAATGAAAAGCCGCAGGGCGAGACCATCGCCTATGACGAGCTGATCAAGTCCTGGCAGTAAGCTGACAAGGGTTGGGGCGGTGCCGAACGGTTCCGCCCTAACCGATTTCTTCGAAGAAATCGGACCGGACTTTTCGAAAAGTCCGACGCTTTTCGGGCTGGTGTTCCGCCTCGGCCAAACGTTAAGATTTCCCTAACGTCCGCGACCAACCCGTTGAAATAACTTGACCTATCGCGTCTGTCCACCGTGGACACTTCTGACCGCAGGCCCGTCACATGACCCATATCCTTGCCATCGACCAGGGCACCACCTCCTCGCGCGCGATCCTGTTCGACGCTGGCCTCCGGCCCGTCGCCTCCGCTCAGGAAGAGTTTCCCCAACACTACCCCCGCCCCGGCTGGGTGGAACACGACCCCGCCGATCTCTGGTCCACCGTCGCCGCGACGGCACGGGCCGCGATCGAGAAGGCCGGGGTCGGGGCGACCTCGATCGCCGCCATCGGCATCACCAAC
>JBGSVS010000191.1:0-3721 GCA_041752895.1 Tabrizicola sp. | reverse complement strand
ACCGCACCGCCAGCCGCCACATTCAGGGCCAGCCGCTGTCGGGTCTGCAGATGGTGCAGGGTCATCTGGCCGACATGGCGCTGAAGATCGACGCCGCCGCCCTGCTGGTCTACCGCGCGGCCTGGACCAAGGATCAGGGCGCCCCCCGCATCAGTCGCGAAGCCGCCATGGCCAAGCTTTACGCGACCGAGGCCGCGCAAGAGGTGATCGACATGGCTGTGCAGCTGCATGGCGGGGATGGCGTGCGTTCAGGCCACCCGGTTGAGCAGCTTTACCGTGAAATCAGGGCCTTGCGCATCTATGAAGGCGCGTCCGACGTGCAGCGTCTGGTCATCGCAAAGGCGCTGTGATGATCTTTCACCATCCCCTGCGGATCGAGTTCAACCACTGCGATCCCGCAGGAATCGTGCTCTATCCGCGCTACTTCGAGATGGTGAACTCCACCTGCCAGACCTTCTTCCGCGAGGTGGCGGGGCACTCCTTCGCCGCGATGATGGCCGATCGCAGCGGCGTGCCCACTGCCGCGCTGGAGACCACCTTTCACGCGCCGTCCTATCTGGAAGAGGTGCTGGATTGGCGGCTGCAGGTCACCCGGTTGGGCACCGCATCCATCGCGCTTGAGGTGACCGCCCATTGCGGCGACAGCCACCGCGTCACTGCCAACCTGACGCAGGTCTATGTGAACGCCACGGGCCGCCCGCAGCCCTGGACCCCGGAAATGCGCGCCCGCATCACTGCCTTCAAGGAGGCCCCATGACCACCGAATTCCTGCACCCCTTGGGCTGGAAACCCGCCATCGGCTATTCCAACGGCGTCGCCGCGCGCGGGCGGATGGTGTTCACCGGCGGCATGATCGGCTGGAACGCCGATGCGGTGATCGAGACGGATGACTTCGTCGCCCAGACCGCGCAGGCGCTGCGCAACATCGTGGCCGTGCTGGCCTGCGCCGGGGCTGGGCCGCAGCACATTGTCCGGCTGACGTGGTATGTCACCTCAAAGACCGAATATCTTTCCAATCTCAAGGGGTTGGGGGCGGCCTACAAAGAGATCATCGGGCGGCATTACCCGGCCATGGCGCTGGTGCAGGTGGTGGCCCTGGTCGAGGACCGCGCCAAGGTGGAAATCGAGGCTACCGCCGTGATCCCTGATGACGAACCAACCGGACAGGAGGGATGACCATGTACCCAGCCCTGGGCCCGACCGGCCATACCGACAGCTTCACCCGCGACAACCTGCCCCCGGCCGACCTGTGGCCCGTGATGGAAACGGGGCAATTCAGCTATCCGGAGTGGCTGAATGCCGCCGTTGAGCTGACCGACCGCATGGTCGAACGCGGCTTTGGCGACCATACCGCGCTGATCGGCAACGGGCGTCTGCGCACCTACAAGGAACTGGCCGACTGGACCAACCGCATCGCCCATGCTCTGGTCGAGGATTATGGGGTCAAGCCCGGTAACCGCGTGCTGATCCGGTCCTCGAACAATCCGGCGATGGTGGCCTGCTGGCTGGCGGCGACCAAGGCGGGGGCCGTGGTGGTGAACACCATGCCCATGCTGCGCGCGGGCGAGTTGGGCAAGATCATCGACAAGGCCGAAATCAGCCACGCCCTGTGCGACACCCGGCTGATGGATGAACTGGTCACCGCGGCCAAGGACAACGGTTTCCTGAAAACTGTTGTCGGCTTTGACGGCACGGCCAATCACGATGCCGAACTGGACCGCATTGCCCTGTCGAAATCGGTGCGCTTTCAGGCCGTGCAGACCGGGCGCGATGATGTGGCCTTGCTGGGCTTTACCTCGGGCACGACGGGGGAACCCAAGGCCACCATGCATTTCCACCGCGACATCCTGATCATCGCGGATGGCTATGCGCGTGAAGTGCTGGATGTGCAGCCCTCGGACGTGTTCGTGGGTAGCCCGCCGTTGGCCTTTACCTTCGGCCTTGGCGGCTTGGCAGTGTTTCCCTTGCGGTTCGGGGCTTCGGCCGCGCTCTTGGAGCAGGCCACCCCGCCAAATCTGATCGAAATCATTCAGAAATACCGCGCCACCATTTGCTTTACCGCCCCCACCGCCTACCGAGTGATGCTGCGGGCGATGGACGAAGGCGCGGACCTGTCGTCCTTGCGGGCTGCCGTCAGTGCCGGGGAAACTCTGCCAGGGCCGGTCTATGACGAATGGGCGGCCAAGACCGGCAAGCCGATGCTGGACGGCATCGGCGCAACCGAGATGCTGCACATCTTCCTGACCAACCGCTTTTCGGATCACCATCCTGCCTGCACGGGCCGCCCCGTCACCGGCTACCGCGCCCGGATCATCGGCCCGGATGGGACCGAGGTGCCGCGCGGAGAGGTGGGGCGGCTGGCAGTGCGGGGGCCATTGGGGTGCCGCTATCTGGCAGCACCTGAAAAGCAGCGCGCCTATGTGCAGGACGGCTGGAACCTGACGGGCGACAGTTTCTGGCAGGACGAGGCGGGGCGTTTCCACTTTGCGGCGCGCACGGATGGCATGATCCTGTCGGCCGGCTACAACAACATCGCCGGTCCCGAAGTGGAGGCAGCGCTGTTGTCGCATCCGGATGTGGCCGAATGCGCCGTAGTCGGCGCGCCGGACGAGGAACGCGGGCAGATCGTGCAGGCGCATGTCGTGCTGGCGCCGGGCGTTGCCGCCAGCGAAGCTCAGGCCAAGGTGCTGCAGGATCACGTAAAATCTGTCATCGCGCCTTACAAGTATCCGCGCCGGGTGGTGTTCACGACGGCCCTGCCCAAGACGGAAACCGGCAAGATCCAGCGGTTCCGGCTGTTGGAAACCTGATCTGAGTGTCCCCTGGTTTTGCACATGCCTTGGGGACGGACAGAACCCGGGGGCCATGTCGCGCGATTGCTGTTTGCGGTCTGCAATCGGCCGTCAAGGACGGCGGCCCGTGTGACGGCAACTAAATGAGCCCCTACCGGCGACCATCTCATTCTTCTGCGCTTGCCAATTCTGGCATTGGCAATGGGAGCAACCTTCAGCGATAGGCGGGAAAGGGCTTTGATCCCCTTCTACTCTGCGGCCAGGGCCGCGAATTGGGCAAACGGGCAGAACCCGGGCATCAACTGGCCTTTGCGGATCATGTTCGCGACTTCGATCCCCTCAGGTGTAGCTGAGGCGAAGGGTATGACCCCTTTCGGGAATTGTGCGCCCTTGAACGAGATCTGTTGGGTCCGCCGAATGCACCAGCCCGTGCGACCGTCGATCCTCCAGCACCCAGCGGCCAGGAACCGACGTTTGCGACAGAACCCCGTGCACCAAATGCACCCTTCTTTGACCTATTGCTGGAACAGCAGATTGAGCCGTCTGTCCAAAGGGTCCCTACCGAAAGGGAGACTTTGACGGCCTACCCATGCTTCACCATCACATGCCGGACCACCGTGTAATCCTCCAGCGCGTAAGCCGACATGTCCTTGCCATAGCCGGATTGCTTCAGCCCGCCGTGGGGCATTTTGTTGGTCAGCATGAAATGCGTGTTGATCCAGGTGCAGCCGTAGCGAAGCCGCGCCGCCGTCGCCATCGCGCGGCCGACGTCGCGGGTCCAGACTGAACTTGCCAGCCCGTAGTCGCTGTCATTGGCCCACTCCACCGCGTCGTCCACGTCCGAGAACGGGGTCACGCTGACCACCGGCCCGAAGACCTCGCGCCGGACGATCTCGTCGTCCTGCTTGGCCCCGGCGACAACGGTGGGG
>JBGSVS010000190.1:0-2404 GCA_041752895.1 Tabrizicola sp. | reverse complement strand
CCGCCACCGACACGGCCGTCGCCAGGACCGCCAGCCCAAGCATCGCCGGAAGCGATCCATAGGGCGCGACCCCGGCCATGCGCAGTAGCGTGCCCGCGATGGAAAAGACCAGAAGGTGGACAAGGTAGAGGAGATAGGACGCCTCGCCCCAAAGAAGCGTCCAGCCCGGCATCCGCCAGTTTGCCGCCGCCAGCCCATAGACCAGCGCGGCCGCAGGCAGACCCGCAACCCAGGCGCGCCCCCAATCAAGGCCGACATGGTCCGTCACCACCAGCGCAAGCCCAAGCGTCCCCACCACGACCGCCGGAACCGCCCCCGCCCGCCAGCCCGCCGCAATCGCCAGCGAAATCAGCCCGCCGAAGAGGAACTCGATCACACCAGAGTAAAGGATCACCCCAAACTCGCGCGGGAGCCCAAGGTCGACGACCTTTACCCCAAGGGTGATCGCCGACCAGACCACCAGCCCCGCTAGTGCCCCCCGCGCGCCAAAGCGGAAGTAGGTCGCGGCGAAAAGCAGATAGAACAGCCCCTCGACCGTCAGCGTCCAGGCCACCGCCATCACGTGATCGGGCAATGGCAGAAGAAGGATCGACAAAAGGATCCGCCACAGGCCCGGCCACTCCGACCAGTCGCCCCGCATCACTGCAAGCCCGATCATCGCCAGCAGGGTCAGCGCCAGCACCGCCCAATAGGGCGGGACGATCCGCCAGAACCGCTGCCGCAGGAACCATCCGGCCCCGAGGTGCTGCCGACCGCGAACCGCATGAAAGATCACGAAGCCCGAAAGGACGAAGAACACGTCGACCCCGACCTCGCCGCCCTTGAACCAGGCCAGGATGCCCGGATCATGCCCCTCGGCCACCGCGGCGGCCTGCAGGTGGAACAGGACGACCAGCGTGGCGGCCACCCCGCGCAGCATCTGCAATCCACCAATCATCCGCACCGCCCCACACTGACCGCGGCGATGTTGCCCGCCCGTCCCCCCATGTCAACAAAGCGATTGCGCTTTCCTTGCGACCCCGCCTCGGCGACAAGGGGGCAACCGCCCGGAGGCCCCATGCCCGCTGACACCCGCACCCCGCGCCTTGCCGTCCTGATCGACGCCGACAACATCCCCGCCCGCCATATCGAGGCGGTGCTTGACGAAATCGCCGGGCTTGGCGAACCCTCGGTCCGCCGGGTCTATGGCGACTGGTCGTCGTCCGCCCTGTCGCAATGGAAGGAAAAGGCCCGCAGCCTTGGCCTGGTGATGCACCAGCAGTCCGCCAATACCAAGGGAAAGAACGCCAGCGACATCGGCCTTGTGATCGACGCGATGGACATCCTGCACGCAGGCAAGGTCGACGGCTTCGTGCTGGTCTCCTCGGACAGCGATTTCACGAGGCTCGCCAGCCGCATCCGCGAGGACGGGTTGCAGGTCATCGGCGTGGGTGAGAAGAAGACCCCTGAATCCCTGCGCAACGTTTGCAACCGATTCCTCTTCCTGGAAAACCTGACCGCGGCCCCCGAAGCCGTTGCCGATGCGCCCTCCACCGATACACCGGTGCCCGCGAAACCCGCGAACACCCCCGCCAAGGCTGAAAAGGACCCGCCGTCGAAGGCGATCCCGCTTGTGCTCTCTGCGATGAAGAAAATCGGGATCGAAGAGGATGCCTATCCGCTGGGCCAGCTTGGCCAGGTCCTGACCCAGCTTCACCCCGATTTCGACAGCCGCAGCTATGGCAGCGCCCGGCTGTCCGACCTTCTGAAGCGCACGGGCCGCTTTGACGTGCAGAAGGGCGAAGGCAATCAGCTGATGGTGCGCGACAAGGCCTGAGGCGGGGCCCGGAAGATGGACTGAAGCCAGTCTGCAAACTGCTCTACCGCCGCCCGGCGCGGACCTTTCGGCAAGACAGCGACGTAGTTGACGTAGGGCAATCCTCCCACCGGAAGCACCACCAGCCGCTTGGCGTCAAGATCAGCCCGGCAAATGACCCCGGTGGCCAGCATCGCTCCAAGCCCCTCCCGGGCTGCCGACATCTCCAGATGCGGGCTG
The DNA here is from genome assembly GCA_041752895.1 of Tabrizicola sp. Taxonomy (GTDB): domain Bacteria; phylum Pseudomonadota; class Alphaproteobacteria; order Rhodobacterales; family Rhodobacteraceae; genus Tabrizicola. The sequence continues at coordinate 369 of JBGSVS010000190.1, read as the reverse complement.
CCGAACTGCACCCGGCGCAGCTTGTCGGGGTCGATCCCGGCCTTGCGCAGCTGTTCCCTGTCCCAGGCCGTTCCCGGCCCGTCCAGCCAGGGCATCTCCATCGGGTCCTGCCCGGCCAGAACGGGGGCGCAGGTTGCCAGCAAAGGCGTGCGGATCAGCTGGCGAACCTCAAGCCCTTCCGGTTCGGCCCAGCCGTCCTCCAGCACCCGGATCGCCATGTCATAGCCTTCGCGCACCAGATCAACCGACGCAGGCCCCGGCGTCAGGGCCACTTCGATGCCCGGATGCAGTGACCAGAAGGCGGGTAGGCGGGGCATGACATAGGTCTCGGCGATGAACGTCGTGGTTGCGATCCGCAGCACGCGCCGC
>JBGSVS010000189.1:0-2315 GCA_041752895.1 Tabrizicola sp. | reverse complement strand
ACCGCGCTGCGCTACCTTGGCTCCGGCACCCGCGTGGTGATTGACGCGGGCGGAACCGAGATCGCCGCCCTGGTCCCCGCAGGCCAACCGGTGCCCGCTGAAGGCGCGACGACCGCCATCGCCTTCGAACCCTCGGCGTTGCACCTGATGGGGACGACCTGATGCACAGCACCCGGACCCATCGTTGCAGGGGGCGCTGCCCCCTCACCCCCCGGGATATTTGGGGACAGATGAATGGCACTGCCCGCTTCCCATTCATCTTTGCAGCAAATATCCCCGCGGGAGGCTCCGCCAATTGTCCCACGCGCGCCGCCGATAAACCGGGTGCCCAAAGTTCTTCCTTCAAGAATTTTGACCCGTCAGGTGCGCGCCGATGACTGCGCCCGCGATCCTGCCTGCCAAGGGGCTTGCCGACCGCCTGACCGGGACCTTCTGGCGGCGGCCACGGCTCCTCCTGCTCCTTCTCATCACCCCGCCGCTTCTCTGGCTGGGGGTGGTCTACCTCGGCTCGCTCGCAGCGCTCCTCCTCCAGTCCTTTTACTCGATCGACGAGTTTTCGGGCGTGGTGAAGGAGGAATTCACGCTCAAGACCTATGCCGAGCTCTTTCGGGCGCAGAACCTGGACATCATCATCCGCACTGTGGTCATGGCGAGTGCCGTGACGCTGGCCTGCGCGGTCCTGGCCTTCCCTATCGCCTACTACGCCGCGCGCTATGCCAAGGGGCCGTGGAAGGCCGCCTTCTACCTCGGCGTCATGCTGCCCCTGTGGTCGTCCTACCTGGTCAAGGTCTACGCCTGGAAACTGATCCTTGCGAAGGAAGGTATCCTGGGCTGGGCGGCGGAAGGCACCGGGACAGGCTTCATCATCGACGGCATCCTGTCGATACCAGGCCTTGAAGGCTCGTCCCTTTCGACCTCGCCTTTCGGGACCTTCCTCGTCTTCGTCTACATCTGGCTCCCGTACATGATCCTGCCGATGCAGGCCGCGCTGGAACGGGTGCCGAATTCGATGCTGGAAGCCTCTGCCGACCTTGGTGCCACGCGTGCACAGACCTTCCGCACGGTGATCCTGCCGCTTGCGCTGCCGGGGGTGATCGCCGGGTCGATCTTCACCTTCTCGCTGACCCTGGGCGACTACATCATCCCGCAGATCATCGGCGATTCGTCGCGTTTCATCGGGTTGACGGTCTACCAGCTGCAGGGCACCGCCGGGAACACACCGCTTGCCGCAGCCTTCGCCGTGGTGCCGATCCTGATCATGATCATCTACCTGACGCTAGCCAAACGCGCGGGGGCTTTCGATGCGCTCTGAAGCCTCATGGGGATTGAAGGCTGCCGCGCTGGGGGGACTTCTGTTCCTCCACCTGCCGATCCTTCTGATCTTCCTCTACGCTTTCACGACCGAGGAGCGCAGCTACGCTTTCCCGCCCCCGGGCCTGACCACCGAATGGTTCGCCGTCGCCTGGAACCGTGAGGATATCTGGCCGCCGCTCTGGCTGTCATTGCAGGTCGCGGCGATTGCCACGGCGCTTGCCATGATCCTTGGCACGCTGGCCGCCGCCGCCATGGCGCGCGCGAGCTTTTTCGGGCGCGATCAGGTCAGCCTGCTGATCCTGCTTCCCATCGCGCTGCCCGGGGTCATCACCGGCATGTCGCTGCGGTCGGCCTTCGGGGTGATGGACATCCCGTTCAGCGTCTGGACCATCGTCCTTGGCCACGCGACCTTCTGCATCGTCATCGTCTACAACAACGCCATCGCCCGGATGCGCCGCCTGTCGGGCGGGATCCTGGAGGCCAGCGCCGACCTTGGCGCCAACGCCTTCCAGACCTTCCGCCACGTCCTGCTTCCCAACCTCGGCTCGGCGCTGCTGGCGGGCGGGATGCTGGCCTTCGCGCTGTCGTTCGACGAGGTCATCGTGACCACCTTCACGGCGGGCCAGCAGTCCACCTTGCCGATCTGGATGCTGAACGAACTGGTCCGTCCGCGTCAGCGCCCTGTCACCAATGTCGTCGCGATCGTGGTCTTTGCCGCCACCTTCGTGCCGATCCTCATCGCCTACTACCTCACCCGCGGCGGGTCCGAGACCGCCGGCATGGGCAAATAGGGAGACTTCACCATGACCATCCAGACCAAGTTCCTGATCGGCTCTGCCTTCGAAGCCGGGCAAGAGGCCGCCGAACACATCCTCAACCCCCGCACCGGGAGCCTCATCCTGGAACTGCCCGAAGCCTCGACCGCGCAGGTCGACCGGGCCGTCGCGGCGTCGCGCAAGGCCTTCGAGGGCTGGTCGCGGACCACCCCCGCCGAACGGTCT
>JBGSVS010000188.1:0-4498 GCA_041752895.1 Tabrizicola sp. | reverse complement strand
GGCTATCGCCTGGATCGAAGGTGAGGCTCTGGGCGAGGCCGCCAAGCCCTTCACCCTCCCCCTGCCGCAGGTTCTGCACGCTTATCATGCGCTTGGCATCCTTCTTGCCCGGGTCCACCGAACAACCGACCAACTGACCCTGCCCGACGGCTTCATCCGCCCCCGCTGGGACCTTGACGGTCTGGTGGGGGATCAGCCGCTTTGGGGCCGGTTCTGGGACCATCCCGTCGCCAGTCCCGACCAGCGCGCCACGCTGATCCGCGCCCGGGATGCCTTGCGTGAGCGTCTGTCGGGAGAGACCGGGCTTATCCACGCCGATCTCCTGCGCGAGAATGTGTTGGTGAACGGTCGTTCGGTATCGCTGATCGACTTCGACGATTCGGGCTTCGGATTCCGGCTGCACGACCTTGGCACAGCCTTGCTCCAGACGTTCCAGCACCCGGAACAGCCACAGATTCGCTCGGCGCTGATGGCGGGCTATGGAACGACAAACGAAGACATGGTCAAGGCCTTCGCCCTTGCCCGGGCACTGGCATCGGTCGGCTGGACCATGCCGCGCCTAAACACTGATGACCCCATTCACCGCAGCCACCTTGCCCGCGCGATGACCTTGGCAGGGGAGGTGCTGGGGATTACCTGAACAACCGTTCAAAGGTTTATGAACGCTCATTCGTTTAATGCGCTGGCGCGAAGTACCTGCCTGCCCACCCGAAGCCGCAACAAGCCGGGCGGATCAGACCACCACCTCCTGCACTTCCTGCTGGCCCACACCGAAGACCCGCTTGTAGCGCTGGATTTCCTCTGCCGGACCCATCGCCTTGGCCGGGTTGTCCGAAAGCTTGACCGTGGGCCGCCCGTTCGCCGACAGCGCCTTGCAGACCAGGCTGAACGGCGCCAGCGCGTCATCGGCCACCAGACCGCGGAAGTCGTTGGTCAGCATCGTGCCCCAACCAAACGACACTTTCACCCGTCCGTTGAACTGCGCGTATAACTCTTCGATCTTCTCGACATCCAGCCCGTCCGAGAAGATCACCAGTTTCTTCGTCGGGTCCTCGCCGCGTTCCTTCCACCAGCGGATTGCCGTCTCGGCCCCCTTGGCGGGATCGCCGGAATCGATCCGGATGCCGGTCCACCCGGCCAGCCAGTCGGGCGCATTCTTCAGGAAGCCTTCGGTGCCATAGGTGTCGGGCAGCATGATCCGCAGATTGCCGTCGTGTTCCTCGTTCCAGTCGGCCAGAACGCGGTAAGGGGCCTGACACAGCTCCTCATCCGTATCGGCCAAGGCACTGTAAACCATCGGCAATTCATGCGCGTTGGTCCCGATGGCCTCGACATCGCGGCTTTTCGCGATCAGGCAATTCGAGGTGCCGATGAACTGCGATCCCAACCCCTCCTGCATTGCCTGCACGCACCAGTCCTGCCACAGGAACCCGTGCCGCCGCCGGGTGCCGAAATCCGCGATCTTCAAGCCGTCGACGGCACGCAGACGTTCGATCTTCTCCCACAGCCGGGTCATCGCGCGGGCGTAAAGCACCTGGATCTCGAAGCGCCCCATGTCATGCAGAACCGCGCGGGACCGCAGTTCCATCAGCACAGACAGCGCCGGGATTTCCCACAGCATGACTTCGGGCCAGCGGCCTTCGAACGTCAGCTCGAACTGCCCGTCGCGCTTTTCCAGGTGATAGGCGGGCAGCCGCATACCCTCGAACCACTCCATGAAGTCCGACCGGAACATCTGACGCTTTCCGTAGAAAGTGTTCCCCCGCAGCCAGGTGCTTTCCCCACGGGTGAGGCTTAGCGACCGCACATGGTCCAGCTGTTCGCGCAGCTCACCCTCGTCGATCAGATCGGCGAGACGCACCTTGGTGGACCGATTGATCAGGCTGAAGACCACCGTTGTATCCGGCTTGTTCCGGAAAATAGACTGACACATCAACAGCTTGTAGAAGTCGGTGTCGATCAGCGACCGCACAATTGGGTCGATCTTCCACTTGTGGTTCCAGACGCGGGTGGCGATATCAACCATGCTTCAAGCCTCCAGCGCGACGCCGGCCGCGCGCATCTGGGACCGAGCCTCGGCGAGGCTGCCGTTCAGGTCGATGGCACGGGTTGCGCCTTCCAGCACGGTGGCCTTGAACCCCAGCCGCGCGGCGTCCAGCGCCGAGTAGGCAACACAGTAATCCGTGGCGAGGCCGACCAGCGTCACCTCCGTCACGCCCCGGTTCCGCAGATAGCCGTCAAGGCCGGTTGCAGTCGTGCGGTCGTTCTCGAAGAAGGCGGAATAGCTGTCGATCGCGGAACGAAAGCCTTTGCGGACAATGAGTTGCGCCAGATCGGTTCGCAGATCCGCGTGGAACTCCGCCCCTTGTGTCCCCTGCACGCAATGCGTCGGCCACAGGACCTGCGGGCCATAGGGCATCGTCGTCAGGCTGAACGGCGCGGCCCCCGGATGGTTCGCGGCGAAGGACGCATGGTCGGCCGGATGCCAGTCCTGCGTCAGGACAACCGTGGCGAAATCCCCCATCAACCCGTTGATCCGGCTGATGATTTCATCACCCCCCGCTACGGCCAGCGCGCCGCCGGGGCAAAAGTCGTTCTGCACGTCGATCACGATCAGGGCTTCGTGGGCTGGTCTCATGGCGGCCTCCCTGGGCTATGCATCCTTGCGTAAGTCGGGGACCGGGGGGCGTCAAGCGAAGTGCTTGAATTCCTGACCCCTTCGGCGCAAAGGAAGGGGATGCTGACGGTCGCTGCCCTCTATCACTTCGCCCGCTTTCCCGACCCCGCCGCCCTGAAGCCGGGGCTGCTGGAGCTTTGCCTGACGCAAAAGGTGAAGGGCTCGCTCCTCCTCGCGCCCGAGGGGATCAACGGGACCATTGCCGGGACGCGCGAAGGGATCGACGCGGTGCTGGCGGCGATCCGGGCGTTTCCGGGCTGCGCGGGGCTTGAGTGGAAGGAAAGCTTCGCAGATTCAATGCCTTTCGGGCGAATGAAGGTGCGGCTCAAGCGCGAGATCGTGACGATGGGGCAGCCCGATGTCGACCCCCTCGCGCGGGTGGGGAACTATGTCGCGGCGCAGGACTGGAACGCGCTGATCAGTGACCCCGACACCGTGGTGATCGACACCCGCAACGACTATGAGGTCGCCATCGGCACCTTCCAGGGCGCGGTGGATCCGGGGACCCGGGCCTTCGGCGCGTTTCCAGACTGGTGGCTGCAGAACCGCGAACGCTTTGCGGGCAAGCGGATTGCCATGTTCTGCACCGGCGGTATCCGCTGCGAAAAGTCAACGAATTATCTTCTGGGCCAAGGGGTTAACCAGGTCTTCCACCTGAAGGGCGGCATCCTGAAATACCTTGAAGAGGTGCCCGAGGCCGAGAGCCTCTGGCAAGGTCAGTGCTTCGTCTTTGACGACCGGGTGTCGGTTGGCCATGGGCTGGTGCCCGGGGGACTTGCGTCCTGCGGGGCCTGCCGCAGACCGGTCACTCCGCAGCATCAGGCGGATCCCACCTACGAGGAAGGCGTCTGCTGCCCTGCCTGCGCGGATGAGTACTCTCCTGCCGACCGGGATAGGTTCCGCGAACGGCATCGCCAGATGTTGCTTGCAGCCAAGCGCGGGACACTACATCTGGGCCAATCGCCCGAATAGGGTGGGCCGCTTCACCCACCTTCCGTTCTGGCCGCCTTGTCGGCGAGCATGTCCTGCACCCTCGGAATGACCTTCTCGCCATAAAGCCGGATGCACTTCATCAGGTCGCCGTGCGGCATGGGGCCGGTCGAAGACTTCATGTCAAGGCGCTGGATGCCAGGGGTCTTCACCGTCCTTGCAATCTTCCTCGACTCCGTCTTCGGGCCGCCAACCTAAAGCGCGCCATGCTCGGACTTGGTCAAGATGGCGATCCTTGGTCATGAAAGGCGGGCGTTCATCGGCGCACGGGGTGCGGCAAGTGTCTGGGGACGCCGGACCAATCAACCAGGGCCGGGGCCAGACGCGAGGATGGCGCGCAAGTGACTGTTCATGGCGGCGAATCAGCGCGCGCGGCGGACGTCGGCGAATGCTGTGCGCGGCGGATCAGCAGCAGGCGAAGGCGGGCGAACCGATTGCGCCAGACTTGCCGACGCGCGGCACGAAGCAGTGCCAGATGGTCGGCCCGATGATGGGCATGCGGGTCCCTTGCTGTGCCGTCAGGGTGGTGCGGGCCAGTGCGCAGAAGGTCGAGGTTGATGGTATGCATGGCTTACGTCCCGATATCAGATCATGCTTCAAAGATGCCATGAAACATGGGACAATCCGAATCAGGAAAATCCTTGGGACGTAAGTTCAGATTACATGTTGCGATGGCGTGATCTTCCTTCGTTGTCCATGCTGCGGGCGTTTGACGCCACGGCGCAGTCCGGCAGTTTCGCCGAGGCTGGGCGCAATCTGAATGTGACCCACGCTGCCGTGACCCAAGCCGTCCGGGGGCTGGAGGCCGAGCTTGGCGTCACACTCGTGCGG
>JBGSVS010000187.1:0-5291 GCA_041752895.1 Tabrizicola sp. | reverse complement strand
GTCATGAGTGTTTGGCCTAGCCATCTCGCTTTGCGGTCCGGGCCAAGGCCGCATCGCCGACGGCGAGCGGGTCGTCCGTCACGTTCGCCGTCAGCGGCTCAAGACCCAGCACGTCGCGGAAGCGCTGCAAGAGCGAAAGCGTGCGCGGCGACATCTCCTCGATCACGCCCGGAATATACTGCACCACCTGCAGGGCAAGCTCCCGTTCTGCCGTGTCCTTCAAGAGGAGCGGCAGCGTGTCGATGGCCCTTTCCAGCTCAAACGTCGCGATTAGGGTCTGCTGATGGATGATCATCGCGCGGCGTTCAGCGCCAAGGCTGCGGAAGGGCTCGTCCTGGGTCAGGACCTGCGCCGAGCGTTCCAGTCGGTCCCGCCGGACCGTGCCGCGGTTCTCGGCCAGAAGCACCAGCATGCGGATCACCGCTTCGGGGAACCCCCCCTGCTCCATATGCATCAGCGCGGTTGCCACCTCGGGCAGGCCGCGCAGTTCAGCCTGGGTTTTCAGCGTGCGTTTCGTTTCGTGCGTGCGACCGAAGGCGCGGGCCCAGGGGCTGCCCCAGACCGAATGGAAGAACAGCTCGAAGGACATGTCGCGGGTGTCGCGCATGAAGTCGATCAAGTTCTCGGTGGTCTGGACCCAGAAGGCCTCGGCTGCGAGGAACGGGTTGGTTGCCGCCGCCTTCTGCCGGTCCGCCTTGACCTTTTCGGCCATAGCTTCGACCTGCTTCATCGCCGGATTGCGGCTGGAGGCAAGCGCCCGGGTCAGGCGCTGCGGGTGCAGCGCGCGTGTCATCTCGGCCCCGGTTTCGGTCACCAGCGCCTTGACCACGGGGCGCAGGACGGTGTCGTAAAGCTGCGCCTGCACTTCAGCCGCTCGGGCAACGGCGGCAAAGGGGCGTTCGTCGTGCATTGCGTCATCAAGCGCCCGGATGTCGTCCAGCGTGCGTTCCTGAAAGCCCACGGTGAAGTGCTTCTGGCCGTCCTTCTCCGTCACATCCTCGATGCGCATCTCGTAAAGGCCGGGGGCCAGCGCCTCGATGGTCTTCAGCGTCGAGGCGACCTCGGAATGCTCCTTCTTGGCGATCTGCGAGGACACGAAGATCCCCAGATGGCCAACCTCGTCATGCACCATGTAGACAATGCGCTGACCGCGGATGCGGATCTCGTTCACGTCAGCATAGGTCTCGGCCACCCAGTTCAGCGCCTGCTGCGGCGGGGTGATGTTGTCGCCATGGCTGGCGAAGATGATGATCGGCGCACGTATCGCCTTCAGGTCGATCGGGCGGCCTGGCTCGATGCGGGCTTCGTTCTTGACCAGGCGGTTGCCGACGAAAAGCTGCTCGACGATCCACTTGATCTCGGCCTCGGTCATCAGGAAGAAGCCGCCCCACCATTTCTCGAATTCAAGGAATGCACCGTCGCCTTTGTCGATGTCGCGGAAGAGATCGGTGTACTTGCGGAACAAGGTCCGGGCGGGGTTCAGCATCTCGAAGTTCTGCACCAGATGCGCGCCGTCGAAGATGCCGCCGCCAAGGTCCGACAGGAACATCGGAATCCAGGTGCCACCCAGCACGCCCGCGTTGTAGCGCATCGGGTTCTCGCCGACCTTGCCCGCCCAAGGGGCAACAGGTGCACCGTTGATGACGATCGGCCCGGTCAGGTCGGGATTGGTGGCGGCCAGCAGAAGGGTCGCCCAGCCGCCCTGGCAGTTCCCGGTCACCACCGGTTTCGAGGACTTGGGATGACGCCGCATCACTTCACGCACGAACTCGGCCTCTGACCGGGTCACATAGGACAGATACTGCCCGGGTTCCGGCATCCGCTTGAAGGCCACGAAATAGACCGGGTGCCCGGCAGCCAGCGCCACGCCGACCTGGCTGTCGGACTTGAAACCGCCGATGCCGGGGCCGTGGCCCGCGCGGGGATCGATGATGATGTAGGGGCGGCGCGCCTCGTCGATGGTCACGCCTTCGGGAGGCGTGATCTTCAAGAGAATGTAATTCGAAGGATAGGGCATGTCCGCCCCGTCCATGATGACCTCGTAGTCGTAGATCAGCACGGGCGGGCAACCGGCCTCCTCATGCTCAAGGAAGACGTCGCCGCGCTTGCGAAGCGTATCCGTGGTCAGGATCATCCGCTGCCACGCATCGCGCAGATACTCGGTGTAGTCCGCCCCCAGCCGCCCTTCGGACTGCGCGGTCCTCAGGTCTTCCATCAGGCGTTGTGCCTGGTCCAGCGCGGCTTCGGCACGGGCGGAATGGGTTTCGCTGATCCGCGCCGACTGGCGCTGCGCGGCGGTACTCAGGATGTTGAAGGTCGACGATCCGGCATCGATCTCGACCCCTGCCGTGGTCATCGCCTGACGAATGGCTGCCAGCATGTCGCCTTCGGGGCGCGGAACTTGGGGCAGGTGGGCCGGGTCGAACAGATCAAATACATTCGCCATGGGATCCCCCGTCAGGCAGTGATGGAAAAGCCGCCGTCGATGTCATGAACACCGCCGGTCAGATTGCGGGCTTCGGGCGAGGCAAGGAAGGCGGCCATCGCCCCCACATCCTCGATTGTGGCCAGTTGGTGGGTGGGAGCGCGAGCCGACGCTGCCTCCAGCAGATCGTCAAAGTGGTCGATGCCACTGGCCGCCCGTGTCTTCAGCGGCCCGGGCGACAGGGCATGAACGCGGATGCCCTTTTCGCCCAGTTCGGCAGCGGCATAGCGGACGGCACTTTCCAGCGCGGCCTTGACCGGCCCCATCATGTTGTAATGCCTGACAACGCGGGACGACCCGAAGAAGCTGACCGACAAGCAACATCCGCCATCGGTCATCAGCGGTTCGGCAAGCCGGATCATCCGCAGAAAGGAATGGACCGAGACATCCATGGCCAGCGTGAAGCCATCGGCCGAACAATCCACGACGCGGCCGTGCAGATCATCCTTGGGCGCGAAGGCGATGGAATGCAGGATCGTGTCCAGCCGACCCCAGCGGTCGGCAATTTCGTCAAAAACTGCTTCAAGTTGACCGGGTTCGCTGACATCGAGCGGCATCATGATCTCGGCGTCCAGGTCCTCGGCCAACGGTCGCACTAACCGTTCTGCCTTGTCGTTCAGCCAGGTGACCGCCAGATCGGCTCCCTGCGCCCGCAAGGCCCTGGCACAGCCCCAGGCAATCGAATGTTCATTGGCGATGCCGACGATCAGCGCTTTGTGACCAGTGAGGGAAAACATTGGCTGCCTCGATGGCTGTTCACGTCAGACCATGGCGCAGGCCGGATTCCGAATTCTTACGGAATGACGAAGATCCTGCGACAGAGGCAGCGAAGCCTGCCACAGGCGCGGGCGCCTACAACAAGCTGTGCGTCACTGTGCGAATCCGCTGAAAAATTGGGGGAGGCGAAATGCGAACTTGTGGCTTTAGGACGTCTACGCATCGAATCCCAGATGCCCTTAGCCTATTCCGCCGCTTCTCGACGCCCGAATTGCAGGCTCAACTCAGCCAGTTCCGGCTTGCACGATCCGCAGCACGTTCCCGCGCCCAGCACTTCTCCCAGTGCCGCAACTGTAACCGCCCGGCCGGTCTCGACGGCGGCGCGGATCGTGTTCCGGCCGATGTTGAGGCAGGCACAGACGGTTGGCCCAGGGTCTATCTGTTCGGTGCCAGCCCGCCCTGCAAGCACTCCCCTCACATCCTCGGTTCCAAGCTGTTCAGCAATCAGGTCGCGCGCCACGACAACGGGAGTCGGCGAGATATACATCGCCGCCAGAAGCCGCTTGTCGTGGTGGAAGGCCACGCGAAACAAGCCGCGGGCTGCGTCGCGGATCGAGACAGCGGTTGTGTCGGGCAGCCCGAAAGTGGTGCGGGAAAAGGTCTCCCAGTCCGTGGGATAGTGCGCGCCCGCAAGTTCGGCGCGCCAGCCGCCAGCGATCCGTGCCTTGGCCCAGTAGCTGCAGTCAGGCCGCAGGTCGCCGGTCGAGACGGCAAAACCGAACCAGTTGGCCCCGTACTTGGCGATCGAGACCCGACTGGCCTTGCTGTCCGGCTGACCCGAGACCGGATCAGGGTTGGCTTCGACAAGCGCGTCGATCCTGCCTGTGGGGGCCGTCTCGCCCGTCCAATGCATCGGCGCGAAAGGGTGTCCAGGGGGGACTCTGTCTGTCACCAGGACCCGCAGGATCGCCTGCCCAAAAGGGTTCGTCACCTGGGCAAGGTCGGCGGTCTTTACGTCCAGCCTTTGGGCATCGGCCGGATGCAGTTCAAGGAACGGTTCGGCCAGATGGGCCGACAGGCGAGGGCTTTTCCCCGTCCTCGTCATCGTGTGCCATTGGTCGCGGATCCGTCCGGTGTTCAGCGCGAAAGGCAAAACGTCAGGCGATGCGGACCGGCGCGCGGCCGGGGGCGAAACCGCAATCATTCGCGCCTTGCCGTCCGGGGTATGGAACCGGCCATCCGCAAAGAACCGCCCACCCACCTTGCGCGCGTTTGCAGGCCAGGCGAAGGGTGCGAGGGCCTCATAGTCGCTCGGGGTCGTGGTGGCATGGTCCGAGATGTCGAAGTCAGAGCCGAGGGCGCCCGCCACTCCCGAAAGAGCCGCATGTTCGGCAAAGACTTCTGCTGCGCTGTCCCAGGTGAAGGTGTCGTCCCAACCCATCCGCCGGGCCACCTCGGCAAGGATGTGCCAATCGGCTCGCGCTTGACCCGGCACAGGCAGCACGGCGCGCTGCCGACTGATCCGGCGTTCAGAATTGGTGACCGTCCCGGACTTCTCGGCCCAGGCCGCTGCTGGCAGAAGGACATGGGCCAACCTGGCGGTGTCGGTGTCGGCACTGACGTCCTGGACCACGACAAAAGGGCAGGCTTTCAGCGCTTCGGCAACCCGGTCAGCCTCGGGCATCGAAACAACGGGGTTGGTGTGGATGATCCAGATCGCCCTGATGCGGCCATCGCCCACGGCACGGAACATGTCGACAGCCTTCAGGCCGGACCTGTCGGCGATGGTGGGCGACTGCCAGAATCCCTGGACCGCATCGCGGTGCGAGGGGTTCTCGATGTCAAGGTGGCAGGCAAGCATGTTGGCCAGCCCCCCGACCTCGCGCCCGCCCATGGCGTTGGGCTGGCCTGTGACGCTGAACGGCCCCATGCCGGGGCGGCCGATGCGGCCGGTTGCAAGGTGGCAGTTGAGGATCGCGTTGACCTTGTCGGTGCCGTGCGAAGACTGGTTCACACCTTGGGAATAGACCGTCACGACCCTCTCGGTCCGGGTCCAGAGGTCGATGAAGGCGCGCAGGTCGCTGTCGGA
>JBGSVS010000186.1:0-7642 GCA_041752895.1 Tabrizicola sp. | reverse complement strand
GCGGCAGGACGAGATTGCCACGCAGGCCGAGGCGCAGGATTGGCTGGCGCAGGCGATGACGCAGCTTTCGCCGGAGTTGCGGGATACTGTCGCGCTGGTTCTGGGCGAAGAGATGACGCAGGCCGAGGCGGGGGTTGTGCTGGGCGTGTCCGAAGGGACAATCGCCTGGCGGATGAGCGAAGTGAAGAAACGCCTGCGGGCCATGGCACGGGAGGACGCGAAATGACCGATGATCTCGACGACCTCCGGTCTGCGCTGAAGGCGGCACCCGCCCCGGCTGGCGATGCAAAGGCCCGGGCGATGGCACTTGCGATGGAAAATTTCGCCCGGATGCACGATCCGCTCCAAGGATCGGCCGATGCCGCCCGTTCCAGTGAGGACCGCACCAACGCGGCCCCCTTGAACGGAGTACGTCGCATGCTGAACTACCTGACTTCCCGCCCTGCCCTTGCCATGACCACCTCGGTCGCGGCGCTGATCATCGGTGTTGCGGTGATCCTGCCGGTGGCCGATCTGCGGATCGGCAAGCCCACAGTTGTCGAGGCCCCGAAGACCGAGCCCACGCCGCCGCTGGAGCCGGGGGTCGAAGCGCCGGTGACAACGGTCCAGACCGAGGTTGCCAAGGATGCTGAGGCACTTGCCACGGGTGGCGAAGGCGCCTCCGGGCTTGCCCAGACGGACGCGGACGTAGCGCTTAAACCCGAAGCCGCTGCCCCGGTGACGGACGATCTGGCCCGCGAGACGATGGCGGATACCGGGTCATCGGTTGCCAATGCCGCTTTGCCCGAAACTGAGGCTCCGGTTGAAATGGTGGAAGAGGCCCTGCCCGCCGGACCGGCACTGGAAGGTCTTTTGCAGGAAGCCGAACCGCGTCTGCGGGCCGAGGCGAAGATGGAAAGCGATGCGGTGGTCGGCTATCTGGCCGAACCTTCCGTCAGTGCCCCGGACGCGATGCCCGCCCCGGTCGAGAACACCGAGACCTTCGCGACCGAAGCCCCGAACCCGGTGAAGGTGACGGCGGAGGAACCGGTTTCGACCTTCTCGATCGACGTCGATACCGCGTCTTATGCCGTTGTGCGGTCCTCCTTGACCGGGGGCTACAAGCCCACGCCCGATCAGGTGCGGATCGAGGAAATGGTGAACTATTTCCCCTACGCCTATGCGGCACCCGAGGGGGATGCAGCTTTCGCCTCGACCGTCAGCGTGATGCCGACGCCCTGGAACCCCGGCACGCGGCTGGTGACCATCGGCATTCAGGGCGCTTTGCCCGAGGTTGCCGCCCGACCGCCGCTGAACCTGGTGTTCCTGATCGACACGTCGGGGTCGATGGAGGATGCCAACAAGCTGCCGCTTCTGAAGCAATCCCTGTCGCTGATGCTGGCGGAACTGCGGCCCGAAGATCAGGTGTCCATCGTGACCTACGCGGGATCGGCGGGTCTGGTGCTGCCGCCCACGGTGGCGGGCGACCGGGCGACGATCCTGTCGTCCTTGGAGAACCTCATGGCGGGCGGGTCCACCGCCGGGGCCGAAGGGCTGGAACTGGCCTATCAGGTGGCCGAGGGGATGAAGGCGGACGGCGAAGTGACGCGCATCCTTCTGGCGACGGACGGCGACTTCAACGTCGGGATCGACGACCCGGAGGGGCTGGAATCTTACGTCGCGAAGAAGCGCGAGACGGGGACTTACCTCTCGGTGCTGGGCTTTGGTCGGGGGAACCTGGACGATGCGATCATGCAATCGCTGGCGCAGAACGGCAACGGTACGGCGGCCTATATCGACACGCTGAGCGAGGCGCGGAAGGTGCTGGTCGACCAGCTAACCGGGGCGCTGTTCCCCATCGCGGATGACGTGAAGATCCAGGTCGAATGGAACCCGGCAACTGTCGCGGAATACCGGCTGATCGGCTATGAGACCCGGGCTTTGCGGCGTGAGGATTTCAACAACGATGCGGTGGACGCGGGCGAGATCGGGGCGGGGACCCAGGTCACGGCGATCTACGAGGTGACGGCCCCGGGGTCGGATGCCCTTCTGAACGACCCGCTACGCTATGGCGCGGCTCCGGCGGAAGGGGCTGCGGGTGAGCTTGGCTTCCTGCGGCTGCGCTGGAAAGCTCCGGGTGAGGATGCGTCCACGCTGGTCGAGACGCCGATCACCGGGACCGAAAGCGCCAGCGCGGAAACCCGCTTTGCCGCCGCCGTCGCGGGCTTTGGGCAGCTGCTGCAAGGCTCGGTTTACTTGGGCGACTGGGGCTGGGATCAGGCTATCGAACTGGCCGTCGCGAACCGGGGCGAGGATGCCTTCGGCTACCGGATCGAGGCGGTGAACCTGATGCGGCTGGCGGAAAGCCTTGACCGCTGAATGAACGCAAGTCAGCCTATCAAGCTGGCCATGGCCCTGTCGGTCACGCAAGTGATCGGCTGGGCCTCCGCGTTTAATGCCCTTGCCCTGCTTGCCCGCCCGATAGCGCTGGACCTGGGCCTCGGTCTGCCCACGGCTCTGGGAGGGTCAAGCCTGTTTCTTGTGGCGCTTGCGCTTGTTTCGCGGATGCTGGTGCCAGTCTTTCCGCGTCTTGGGGCGGGGAAAGTTCTTACCCTGGGATCGGTTGCGGCAGCGGTTGGCTTTGTGGCCGTCGCGATGGCAAGCGGTCCGGTCAGCTATGGCCTGGGCTGGCTTGTGCTTGGGGCCGCAGGGGCGGGGATGCTGACCACACCGGCGCATGCGCTTCTGGTCCAAACGCTGGGGCGCGCGGCCAAGCGCTGGATCGCCGGGGTGATGCTTGTTTCCGGCCTATCGGGCAGCGTCGGCCTTCCGGCAACCGCGCTGTTGCTGGAGGTGACAGACTGGCGCGGCGTTATGCTGGTCTTTGCAACCCTCCACCTGGCCATCTGCGCGCCCCTGCACCTTTGGGCCAGTCGGCAGGCAGAACCGATGTCGCAGGCGGATACAGTGCAGGGTCGACCGCCGGACCGGTCAGAGGTCAGCCTCTTTCGCTGGCTCGCCGCATCGGTTTCGCTGATCGGCTTTGCGACCTGGGGCTTCGCCATCGTCATCATCGAGCTTTTGCAAGCCAGCGGCATGACACTGGCCGAGGCCGTTGCCGCGGCAAGCTTGATCGGCGTCGCCACGGTCGCCGCGCGGGCAGTCGAAGTCGCCTTCGCCCCGAACTTCCGCGCCAGCCGCACGGCGATCTGGGCGACGACGGGGCTGTGCGTGTCCTTTGTCCTCTTGGCCTTCGGTGGCGTGGTCGGGGCCTGGGCCTTCGTCCTTGTCTTTGGTGCGGCAAGCGGGGTCATGAGCGTCGCCCGCGCCACCCTGCCGCTGGAGCTTTTCGCCCCCGCCGCCTTCGCCGAAATGTCGGGACGGCTTGCCTTGCCGATGAACCTCAGTTTTGCCATGGCACCGTTTGGCTTCGGCCTGATCCTGACTGGCGGTGGTGCGCAGGCCGTGCTTGCAACCGCACTTGCGCTTGGTCTTGCAGCGCTTGGCGCCCTGATCAGGCTTCGCACCCTCGTGCAACGAAAAGGGCACGCCGATGAGGCGCGCCCTTGATGGTCCCTGTCGATCGACGTCAGTTCACCGTTTCGACCTTGCCCTCAAGCACCGGGGTCGCGGCGCTGCGGCTGATCTCGACCCGGCGGGGCTTCATCGCCTCGGGCAGTTCGCGGACGAGGTCGATGTGCAGCATCCCGTGTTCATGCACCGCGCCCGCGACGCGGACATGGTCGGCCAGGGCAAAGCGGCGTTCAAACGCGCGGGTGGCAATGCCACGGTGGAGGTAGGTCCGCTCGGTTTCGTCCGTGGCCTTGCGGGCGGTGACGAACAGCGCGCCGTCCTTGACCTCGACCGACAGATCATCGGGGGTGAACCCGGCGACGGCGATCGAGATACGGTAGGCATCCTCGGCGGTCTTTTCGATGTTGTAGGGCGGATAGGTCGGCTGGGCCACATCGGTGGACAGCACCCGGTCCATCAGGTCGGCGATCCGGTCGAAGCCGACGGTGGCACGGTAAAGCGGTGCGAAATCAAGGTTGCGCATTGTCATCCTCCTGGAAGCGATGTCATGGGCCTTCCCTTTGCAAGGGCAAGGCGGGTAAGCCCGGGCCCGTCATGGCACCCGGATGACTGTCAGGTAGGAAGCGGCAAATCGGCTTTCAAGGGGCCAACCTGGACGCGCCTCAGGGCGAGACGAAGCGTGCGCCGGTTCCCGCCTTGTCGCCGCTGGCGCCCTGCAGGACGATACGCTTGGCGGGCTTGCCGGGCAGGCCGGAAGAGCTTGGGGCAAGTGTCCCCGCGCTTTCCACGTTGGACCTGGCCTCGGCGGGCTTGGCTTCGGTGACAAAGGCGGCATCATTGCTGCGCAGCGCCGCCTTCAGCCGGTCGACCAGGGCCGGAAGCTCCATCCCGATGGAGATGGTCTTGCCGTTGTCCTCGCCCCCGGCCGAGATGATCGAGACGATCTTCGCCCGATATCCCGACCGGTCCAGCACCGGCGCGCCGGAGGAGCCGAAGCTGACGTCGCAGTCGAAGGCGATCAGCTGGTCACGGCGTCCGACCACACCGCAGCGGCGCTGCCAGGACAGGGCTTCCTCGCGGCCTTCGGCGTATGAGACGACGCTGACCTCATCGCCGTTGCCGGGCCGCGCCACGGCATAGGGCGAGATCAGCGCGCTTGGGATCGGTTCGGCCAGTTGCAGAAGGGCTGCGTCGCGTTCGACCATCTCGGTCGGGGCGGGATCGATGTTGCGGTAGCCGGGATCAACGGCAGTGCGGATCACCGGGATCTCGGCCAGCGAGGTGCCGTAAGAGAACCCGGCCTTGAAGCTGATCCGTTCAGGCCCGATCCGGGTGCCGCTTGGGTCAAAGGCGCAATGGGCGGCCGTCAGCACAAGGTCCGGCGCGATCAGCGCACCGGTGCAGAAACCGCCGTTTTCGACATCGACCCGCCCCACCGGCTCGAACCCGCGCAGCTCTTCGCGGGTCACGAGTTCATCGAGGCCCGAGTTTTCCTGGGCCAATGCTGCGGGTGCCCAAGCTGCGGGCGCAAGCAGGAGGAGTGCGATGAAAAGCTTTTTCATGGTTTGACAAACTTTGCCCCGGACCCGTTGCCACCAGAGAGAACACTGACCGACTTGCCCCCGCCCGACGAACCCGCCCTGCTGTCTTCCAGCGCGGTGCGCAGGGCAGCAAGCGGTTCGGCCAGGGGGACCGCAAGGGCCACCTTGCGGCCGTCGACCTCGGCCTTGGCCGAAATGACCGAGACCACGCGCGCGACGCCGTTGTCGATCGTGAAGACCGGCGCGCCCGAGGACCCGAAATCGACGTTGCAGGTCAGGATCAGCGCGTCGCGGCGACCGGCCAGCACTTCGCAGGCTTCCTGGATCGACGGCGCTTCCTCGCGGTATTGCGCATACGACACGACATCGACCGCATCGCCTTCTACCGGCGAGGCACCGGTCTCGAACGGCAACAGCGAGGGCAGGCGGATTGGCTGGCTAAGTTCCAGAAGGGCAAGGTCATCGGTTACCCGGTCCAGCATGTCCTTGGCCGCATATTGGTAGTCGGGATGGGCGACGGCGCGGCTGACACGGCGGTAGGCCACGGCGCGACCATTGCGGAAACCGGCCTGAAATTCGATTTCTTCGGGGCGAATCTGCACGCCGGTCGTCTTGTCATACAGGCAATGCGCGGCCGTCAGCACCAGTTGCGGGCCGATCAAGGCCCCGGTGCAAAAGCCCTTCTTGCCAAGGACCAGCTTGCCGACCGCATCCCAGCCGCGGGAATCATCCGCCGTTTCCATCCGGACGATGCCTGCGTCCTGCGCGGCGGCGGGATCGCCGAGGCCAAGCCCTGCGGCCAGAAGGCCCAAGATCAGAAGACCGGGGAACGGGTGACGCATCACGACCCTCACACTGCGCGCGGCCTTCAGGGCTATGCGGCGAGTTTGGCGGATTTAGGGCCAGTTACGCAAGTGGGTGGCGCAAGGGCCTTACGCGGTCAGTGCCCGCGGTTTCGGCCCGCCGGTGGCCCAGTCCAGAAGTTCGACCGTGTGGACAACCGGAATGCTGGTGCCCGAGCCGATCTGCATCATGCAGCCGATGTTGCCCGCCGCGATCACCTGGGGGGCCTTTGCCTCAAGCGTTGCGACCTTGCGGGCTTTCAGCTCGGCGCTGATTTCGGGCTGAAGAAGGTTGTAGGTCCCCGCGCTGCCGCAACAGAGGTGGCTGTCGGCGGGTTCCACCACCTCAAACCCCGCGCGTTTCAGCAAGTCCTTCGGGGCGGATTTGATCTGCTGGCCGTGCTGCAAGGAGCAGGCGGCGTGGTAGGCCACCCGCAGCCCCTTGGGCGCGCCTTCAGGCAGGCCGATCTTCGACAGCACTTCGCTGATGTCCTTGCCAAGCCCCGCGACCAAGGCCGCGTCCTCGGCCAGTGCGGTATCAGTGCGGAACATGTGGCCGTAGTCCTTGACCGTTGTGCCGCAGCCCGAGGTGTTGATGACGATGGCATCCAAGCCCCCTGCCCGCTTTTCAGCCATCCAGGCCCGGATATTGGCGGCGGCGCTGGCGTGAGAGAGGTCCTCTTTCCCCATGTGGTGCGTGAGCGCCCCGCAGCAGCCCTGCCCCTTGGCAACCACAACTTCGCAGCCCAGCCGACGCAGGAGCCGGATGGTGGCATCGTTGATGTCAGTGTTCAGTGCCTTCTGCGCGCAGCCGGTCATCAGGGCGACGCGCATCCGGCGGTCTCCGGTCGCCGCAAAGACCTGCGGGTCATCGTTGCGGCTGACCGGCGGAATGGTCTTCGGGGCCATCGCCAGCATCGCCTTGCCGCGGGCATCCGGGATCAACCAGGCGAAGGGCTTGCCGATCTTGGCCGCCAGCAGCGCCAGCCGGAAGCGCCCGGGATAGGGGATCACCCGCGCCAGCACCGCGCGCAGGACGCGGTCGAACAAAGGGCGCTTGTAAGTCTTTTCGATATGGGCCCGGGCATGGTCGACGAGGTGCATGTAATGCACGCCCGACGGGCAGGTCGTCATGCAGGCAAGGCAGGACAGGCAGCGGTCGATGTGCTTGACGGTCTTTTCATCCGCCGGGCGACCCTGTTCCAGCATGTCCTTGATCAGGTAGATCCGGCCGCGCGGGCTGTCGAGTTCGTCGCCCAGCACCTGATAAGTCGGGCACGTCGCGGTGCAGAACCCGCAATGCACGCAAGAGCGCAGGATCTCGTTCGACCGGGCGATGCCGGGGTCGGTCAGCTGTTCGGGAGTGAAGGTCGTCTGCATCAGCCTATCATCCCCGTATTCAGGATACCGCGCGGGTCGAAGCGGGCCTTCAGCCCCGCGACCAGCCTCGCGACCTCAGCCGCTTCTGGCGGAAAGATCGGGCCGCCCTGCCCCTTGACCAGCGTCGCATGGCCGTGCCCGGTCACCGCGGCGGCAACCTCGGCCCCCTTGCCAGGTTCCGTCAGCGCCCAGATCAGCCCGCCGCCCCAGTCATAGATCACCGCCTCGGCCGCCATCCGCGCGACGATCCCCGCCGCCTCGCTCGGAAGGACCGACAGCTTCCACACATCACCCGGCCGCCCGTGAAAGGCCGCGACATCGCGGATCGCCGCCCAGCGCCGCGCCGTTGCCTCGGCCGCCTCGGTC
>JBGSVS010000185.1:0-3026 GCA_041752895.1 Tabrizicola sp. | reverse complement strand
GCGCGTGCTGGGGGCCTCCGCGCCGAAAGGCGTGGCCGGGCAGTTCGGGGCCGAGGCGCAGATGGGCCTTGCCCGCGAGCTGGCGACGGTCTTCGGCTATGACTGGTCGCGGGGCAGGGTGGACCTTGCCGTGCATCCGTTCTCGTCCGGGTCAGGCCATGACGTGCGGATCACGACGCGGGTTTCAGAGACGGACCCGTTCAACTGCTTTTACTCGACGATCCACGAGGTCGGCCACGCGGCCTATGAGCAGGGGATTGATCCGGCCTATGCGTTGACTCCGATAGGACAGGGCGTGTCGATGGGGGTGCATGAAAGCCAGAGCCGGTCCTACGAGAACCAGCTGGGGCGGAGCCGGGCGTTCACCAGCTGGCTGTTCGGACGGATGCGGGAGGTCTTCGGGGAGTTTGGCATCGCGGATGCGGAGGGGTTCTACAAGGCGGTGAACCGGGTGCATCCGGGGTACATTCGGACCGAGGCCGACGATGTCCATTACAACCTCCATATCATGATGCGGTTCGATCTGGAGCGGGCCTTGATCACGGGTGACTTGCAGGTTGAGGATCTGGAGGCGGCGTGGAACGAGCGGTTCCGGGCGGACTTTGGCGTGGCGGTCGACAAGCCTTCGAACGGGATGCTGCAGGACGTTCACTGGTCGTGTGGGTTGTTCGGGTACTTCCCGACCTACACGCTGGGGAACGTCTATGCGGGGTGCCTGGTCAAGGCCTTGCGGGCGGAGATTCCGGGGCTGGACAGCCAGATGTCCGGGGGCGACGTGTCGGCGGCGACGGGGTGGCTGCGCGACCGGCTGCAGCGGCATGGGGGGCTTTATGAGCCCCGGGATGTCGTGCGGCGGGCCTGCGGGTTCGAGCCGTCGGAGGGGCCCCTGCTGGACTATCTGGAGGCTAAGTTCGGGGCGATCTACGGGGTTTGACGCCGGGATGTCCACGGTGGACAAACGCCGGGTGTCCTTTGGGATCAAGGGCTTGGTCGCGGACGTTAGGGAAATCTTAAGGTCCGGATTTCGGCGCTTCGGGGCAGCTCGTCGTTCGACTGCGTCGCTCCTCGGCTCAAGGCGGTCAGACGAGAAGCCGAAGGCGCACGAGGAGGCCCCGGGCGCGCGATCAAGCCTGGGCCGGGAAGAGCCCGGCAGGAGGCTTCATCGCGGGCAGGGCGCGCATCCGGTCCAGCCATCCGGCCATCATTTGTGTTGGGTCTACGCCTGCCGCCTCAAGCCACTGGGTATACCCCCAGACAGCGCAGTCGCCGATCCCTGGCTGGTCGCCGTGGAAGAACGGGCAGTCGCCGAGAAGCATGCCGAAGCGGTCGCAGTCGGTGCGGTAGCGCAGCTTCAGCCATTCGATTGCACCGGGCGGAAAGCTTTGACAGGATACCCGCCGCGCTTCCTTCAGTTGCGGCAGGCACATGCCGATGCGGTTGGCCTCCCACATCAGAAGCTCACGCCCGCGACACAGGCCTGCGGCGCTTTCCCCGCCGAGGCAGCGGAACCGGGTGGCAATTTCCAGCAGGATCGCGCCGGATTGCACATGGGCCACGCCGTCGATCATCAAAAGCGGCACTTCGGCAAAGGGGCTTGCGGCCAGAAACTCCGGGGGGCGGGTGGCGGGGTCGGCCCAGATGTCGACCCACTTTGTCCGGTGCGGCAGACTGGCCAGCGACAGGGCCAGAGCGACCTTGCAGGCGTGACCCGAGTCCGGATGGCCGTAGAGCGTGAGGTCGGTCATTGGGCGAGCCTTCGGTCGAGAGTGGGATCACGCCGCAAGGATGCACTGGTGAAGCGTGACCCTGCAAGGGACCGAATTTCCGACGCACAAGGGGTTGCAGCGCGGCCTTGGCTGTAGCAGTCAAGGCCTGTACTCGGGGACAGCATGTCGGCAGGCACGGACAAAGGCGGGGCTGCGATCTGGCTTTTGGCGCTGGGTCAGACGCTGATCTATGCCGGGTCCTACTACTCCTTTCCGGCGCTGCTGCCTGATCTGGACGTGGCGTCCGGCTGGTCCAAGGCGACGCTGGCGCTTGGGCCGACGCTGGCCTTTCCGATCATGGCCAGTCTGACGGTGCTCACCGGGCGGCTGGTGGACCGGGGTCTCGGGGGCGAGATGCTGGTCTTGGGGCCGGTCCTGGCGGCGCTGGGCGTGCTCGGGCTGGGGTTTGCGACGACGCCTGCCGTCTGGCTGATGTGCTGGGCGCTGATCGGGATCGCGCAGGCGGGATGCGTCTACGAGACGCTGTTTGCCTTTCTGATCCGCCGCATGGGCGACGGCGCGCGGGCCGCGATCACCCGCGTGACGCTGGTTGCGGGTTTTGCCGGGACGCTGGCCTTTCCCTTGGGCCATTGGGTGGGCGACACGCTGGGCGGGCAGGGCGGGATGCTGGTCTTTGCGGGCGTGACGCTGCTTGCGGTGCCCTGCAACCTGTGGTCCGTGCGGGCCTTGCGGCAGCGTGAGCGGGCAGGCGCACAGCCTGCGCCGACCCAGCCGGGTGTCCTGAAGGCGGCGCTTCGGCGTCCAGCCTTCTGGGTGCTGGCCGGGTGTTTCGGCCTGTTCGGTCTGAACCACGGCGTGCTTCTGACCTATGTGCTGGTGCTGTTCACAGATCGACTGACTTGCCCTTGTCTGCCGCCGTGTTGGCGCCGCCCTCAGGGTCGATCACCGCCGGGATCTTGACCGCGCTCCAGCGCGGCTGGTAGATGGAGATGATGCAGGCGCTGATGAGCAGGCCGGCGCCCATGAGGTACATGCCGCTGAAGTAGCTGCCGGTGCTGTCCTTGAGCGCGCCGATCATGTAGGGGCCGACAAAGCCACCGATGTTGCCCAGCGAGTTCTGGATGGCGCCACCCATGCCGCGCTCGGCGCCCAGCAGGCCCATGATGTAAGAGTTGGAGATGGAGAACGCGCCGTCTGGGGTGGGGGGGGGGAGGAGGGAGAAGGGCGGGGGCGTGAGCTCGTGCCCAGCACGTACGGCGGCGGCGGCGGCGAGCAAGCAGCTCCCCTTTCCCCGCAGCG
>JBGSVS010000184.1:0-3352 GCA_041752895.1 Tabrizicola sp. | reverse complement strand
GATCTCCGAACTTGGCGCGGATGGCGTCGGTGGCGCGTTCGGCGGCGGCTCGGCGCGTGGCTTGGGGGTCGAGGAGGTCGGCGGAGAGGTCGGCCTGATCCTCGGGGGCGAGGTCGGAGATGCCGACGCCGATCAGGCGGAAGGGGCCCTGCGAGCCGGCGTGGTCGAAAAGGTCGCGGGCGGCGCGGTAGATGCGGTCGGTAAGCTGGGTGGGGTCCGATAGGGCGTGGCGACGGGTCACCAGCTGGAAGTCGCCTTTCTTGAGCTTCAGGGTCACTGTGCGGCCTGAGAGTGCCTTGGCTTTGGCGCGGTCGGCGACTTGCTCGGACAGGCGCCAGATGTGTCCGTCAAGGAGGTCTGGGTCGGAGGTGTCTTCGAAGAAGGTCGTTTCCTTGGAGATCGACTTCAGCTTTTCGTCCCGGTTCACGCGGCGGGTGTCGAGGCCTCGGGCCAGATGCCAGAGGCGGTCGCCCATGCTGGCGAAGCGGGCGACAAGGTCTGTGCGGTCCCAGCGGAGGAGGTCGGCGATGGTGCGGATGCCGGCCTGTTCCAGCGCGGTCTGGGTGGCGGTGCCAACGCCCCAGATGATGCGAACGGGTTTGGGTTTGAGGAACGCCTCGGTTTCAGCCTTGCCGATGACGGAGAAGCCGCGGGGCTTGTCGAGGTCAGAGGCGATCTTGGCGAGGAACTTGTTGTGCGACAGGCCGATGGAGCCGGTCAGGCCGAGGTCATCCTCCATCCGTTTCGTGAGGCGGGCGAGGAGGACGGCAGCGGGTGCGCCGTGGAGGCGCTGGGTGCCGGTGAGGTCGAGGAAGGCCTCATCCAGCGACAGGGGTTCGATGGCGGGGGTAAGTTCCTCCATCATCGCGCGGATGGCGCGGGAGGCTTCGGTGTAGGCGGGGAAACGGGGTTTCACCACCACGGCCTCGGGGCAAAGCTTCAGGGCTTGGAACATCGGCATGGCGGAGCGGACGCCCTTGATGCGGGCGATGTAGCAGCAGGTGGAGACGACGCCGCGGGTGCCGCCGCCGACGATGACGGGCTGGTCGCGCAGGCTTGGGTTGTCGCGCTTTTCCACGCTGGCGTAGAAGGCGTCGCAGTCCATGTGGGCGATGCTTAGGCCGGTGAGTTCGTCATGCGCGACCATGCGCGGGGACCGGCATTTGGGGCAGCGGGGGGGTGCCACTTCGGTCAGGGTCAGGCAGTCGCGGCAGAGGCTGTGCATGGCGCGAGGCTACCACGGCCCGCGCGGGCTGTGGAGGGTGGTCACCAAAAGCGGTTGACCTTCCGGAAACCCTTTCGTCCTATCCGTGTAAAAGGCCACCAGGACGCCCCGCATGCCGCATCCCTATGAGACCCTGCCCGAAGACCGCTTCTGGCGCACGGCCGTCGCCGACCGCGACGCGATGGAGATTGCGGGGCTGTGGAAACCCAAGCACGAAATCCGGCGGCGCACGCGGATCGTCACGGCGGGGTCGTGCTTTGCGCAGCATTTCTCACGCGCTCTGGTGGCGCGGCGCTATCGCTGGCTGGACTATGAGCCGGGGCCCGCAGGCCTGACGCCCGAGCAGCGGAAGGACTATCACTACGGGACCTTCAGCTTTCGGACGGGCAACATCTACACGCCCAAGATGCTGTATCAGTGGCTGACCTGGGCACTGACCGATGCCACGCCTCCGGATGAGGTGTGGGAGAAGGACGGTCGGTTCTATGATCCGTTCCGTCCGGGGGTGGAACCGGGAGGGTTTGCCTCGGCCGAGGAGCTTTACGCCTCACGCCGGGATACCTTGCGCGCGATTGCCGAGGCGGTGCGCGGGTCGCATGTGTTTGTCTTCACCATGGGACTGACCGAGGCATGGCAGAACAGCGTGAGCGGGGTGGAATATGCGGTCTGCCCGGGGACCGTGGCGGGGGAGTTTGACGAAAGCGTGCACCGCTTCGTCAATCACCGCTTTGGCGAGCTGATGGGGGACATGACGGCCGCGCTGCGGCTGATGTTCCGGGCGAACCGGCGGCTTCTGGTGCTGCTCACGGTGTCGCCGGTGCCACTGACGGCGACGGCGTCAGGCCAACATGTGCTGTCGGCGACCAGCCATTCGAAGTCGATGCTGCGCGCGGTTGCGTCCGAACTGGTGGCGACCCAAGTGCGGGTGGACTACTTTCCGTCCTACGAGATCATCACGCATCCGGCCTATCGCGGGCGGTTCTTTGCGCCGAACATGCGGTCGGTCCTGCCCGAGGGCGTGGACCATGTGATGGCGCAATTCTTCCGCGACCAGGCTGCGGCCTTCGACGTTGAGCCCGCCTCCAACCCGGCACCGCCGCCGGCGGAAGAGCCGATGGCCGATCCGCCCGTGGTGGAGGCCCTGCCGGAATACCCGCCGGAGCAGGAGCTGACCGAGGCGGAGGAGTTGCGCTGCGAAGAGGAGATCCTGGCGGCCTTCGCTCCGGATCAGCGCAATGGCTGACCTGCCGCGGCTGTGCATCTTTGGCGACAGCCACTACGCCTGCCTGAAACAGGCCGAGGTGCAGGGGCTGGTCGATGTCTCGGGCGTCGAGCTGGAGTATTGGGGCCATGTCGGCGGGCGCTTCCGGTATCTGGAGTTCAGGGATGGCGCGGTGCATCCCTTGGACGACTTCACCGCGCGGCGGTTCGCCAAGTTCAACGCGAACGGGCGGATGTTCCTGCCCGCTGCCGATTTCGATGTGATCCATGTCACCGGGGCGCGGGTCTATGTCTGGAGGCTATTTCACCAGGTGCTGCGCGGGTTGACGCAGGGGCCGTATCTCAGCCAAGGCCTGGCGCGGCGTATTCTGGTGGACGGGTTGCGCGGGCAGGCGGGCTACGTATTGGCAGCGGGGCTGGCCTCGACCGGGACGGCGCGGGTGCTGCTGTCGCCCATCGCCTATTACACCGCCGATCCGGACCGCTTTGGCGACCTCGTGACGCCGGAGATGGCGGCACTGATTCCGGACAAGGTGCCAGAGTTCTGGGAGATCCTGCACCGCACTGCCGCCGAGGACGGGATCGAGCTTTTGCCGCAACCGGAGAAAACGGTGACCACGGGCCTGTTCACCGACCCGGCCTATGCGGTGGCGGACCATGTGAAGAAGCAGGATTTCGAACACCACAACGCGGCCTATGGGGCCGAGATCCTGGCGCGGGCGGTGGCACTTTCCCGACAGTGAGGCTTGGGCTTGCGGGTGGGGATGACCCCCGGCAAGATGGGTCAAGGAGGCCGGATGCTGGAAATCGCTGCTAAACTGCCGCCCGGGGCGCTGATCGGGGGCGACGACCGCCTGCTGGGCGAGGCTGTCCTGCGGTCGGGCGGGGCGCGGTTCATCGCGCGCG
>JBGSVS010000183.1:0-5110 GCA_041752895.1 Tabrizicola sp. | reverse complement strand
GGCGGCCGAGCCCCCGACCCAGACCGAAGGCGGCGATGTCGAGGCCGCGGGGTCCGGTGCCGCGGAGGGCGCCGATCCGGGGGCCATCGATGGATAGTTTCTGGCGGCAAGAACACTGGATCTTCCGTGGCCTTTTCCTGGCCGTAGCGCTGGGCTTGCTGTTCATGCGCCTTTTGCCCTTGGGCAACGCCCCCGGCGCGCTGCCCGGGCCTGACATCCTTCTATGCGTGATTTTCGCCTGGATCGTGCGGCGGCCGGATTTCCTGCCGATGCCTGTGATCCTTGTCGTGATCCTGGCCGAGGACCTGATCCTGATGCGCCCGCCCGGTCTTTGGACCGCCATGGTGATCATCGCGACCGAATTCCTGCGCGGCCGTATCCAGCTGACGCGTGAGCTTAGCTTCATCGTCGAATGGCTCTTGGTCTCGGGCGTGATGCTGGGCATGATGCTGGCTTACCGGCTGACGCTTGGTCTGGCTTTCGTGCCGCAGTCCCCCTTCGGCTTTGCCATCGTGCAGGTCCTGTGGTCGATCGCGGTCTATCCGGTGGTCGTAGGCCTTTCGCGGCTGGCGCTTGACCTGCGCAAGCCCGCGACCGGCGAAGTGGATGATTTCGGGAGACGGCTGTGAGACGTACCGCCCGCGACACCGAGGAATCGAACCAGCGGCTGAACCGCCGCACGCTGATGCTGGGCGGTGCGATGGGCGCGATGGTCGCGGTCCTTGGCGTCCGGATGCGCTATCTGCAGGTCGACCAGGCCGACGAGTTCAAGCTGCTGGCCGAAGAAAACCGCATCAACATCCGCCTGATCCCGCCCGAGCGCGGCATGATCCAGGACCGCAACGGCAAGCTGATCGCGGGCAACGAACAGAACTACCGCGTCGTCATCACGCGTGAGGCTGCGGGCGATGTCGAACTGGTCTTGCGCCGCCTTGCCACCATCATCCCGATGACAGCCGAGGAGATGGACCAGGCCGTCAAGGAGGTGAACGCGCTGTCGGCCTTCGTGCCGGTCACCGTGGCCGAACGCCTGTCCTGGGACGATTTTTCCAAGGTCGCGGTCAACGCCCCCGCCCTGCCCGGCGTCGTGCCCGAGGTCGGCCAGTCCCGCCGCTATCCCCTGGACACTGATTTCGCGCATGTCGTCGGCTATGTCGGCCCGGTCAGCGAAAAGGACCTTGCGGGGGTGCAATCCCCCGACCCGCTTTTGCGCATCCCGAAGTTCCAGATCGGCAAGATCGGCGTCGAGAAATGGATGGAAGACACCCTGCGGGGCGAGGCCGGGACCAAGCGGATCGAGGTCAACTCGGCCGGGCGCGTCATGCGTGAGCTGGAGCGGCAAGAGGGCGACCCCGGCACCGACATCCGCCTGACCATCGACGCCGACATCCAGAACTTTGCCCAGGCCCGGCTTGGCAATGAAAGTGCTGCGGTGGTGGTGATCGACGTGACCAACGGCGACATCATCTGCATCGCCTCGTCGCCGTCCTTTGACCCGAACAAGTTCGTGCGCGGGATCAGTCACACCGACTATCAGGCGCTGACCGAAAACGACCATCGGCCCTTGGCGAACAAGACCGTCTCAGGCGCCTATCCTCCGGGATCGACCTTCAAGATGGTCACCGCGCTTGCCGCCTTGGAGGCCGGGGCCACGACGCCCGACACCAAGGTCAGCTGCCCGGGTCACATCGAGTTCGGCGAGCGGCGGTTCCACTGCTGGAAACGCGCGGGCCACGGCACCGTGCGGCTGGAACGCAGCCTGTCGGAAAGCTGCGACGTCTACTACTACGAGATCGCGCAGAAGGTCGGCATCGACAAGATCGCCGAGATGGGCCGCAAGCTGGGCCTTGGCCAGAAGTTCGACCTCCCGATGTCCGCAGTTACCACAGGCAACATGCCCGACAAGGCCTGGAAGCTGGAACGCCACAAGCAGGAATGGCGGATCGGCGATACGATCAATGCCTCGATCGGGCAGGGCTATGTGCTGTCCTCGCCGCTGCAACTGGCGGTGATGACCGCGCGGATCGCCAGCGGTCGGCAGGTGACGCCTCGGCTGATCCGGATGGTGCGCGACCGTGAGCTGCCGGTGCCCGAGTCCCCGCCGCTGGACGTGGCGCCGGAATATCTTGCGGCAGTGCGGGCCGGGATGAATGAGGTCGTGAACGGCGAACATGGCACGGCGAAATCCAGCCGAATCGTCGAGCCGACCATGGTCATGGCAGGCAAGACCGGCACCAGCCAGGTCCGGAACATCTCCAAGGCTGAACGCGAAGCCGGGGTGATTTCCAACGAGGATCTGCCGTGGGAGCGGCGCGACCATGCGCTGTTCGTGGGCTTCGCGCCGTTCGACGCGCCGCGCTATGCGATTTCGGTGGTGGTCGAACATGGCGGCGGTGGGTCGACGGCAGCAGCCCCCATCGCCCGCGACATCATCCTGCGCTGCATGTCGGGTGGCATGCCGTCGCTGGAGGCCTATCCGTCCAGCCAGCGCGGCCGGATCGAGACGATGCTGAAAGAGTTGCCGCTGCGCGACCCCGTCACCGGGCAGCCGCCCGTGCAGACCGAAACGTAAGGGGGAGGCGGACCATGCAAGACCCGACCCCTGCAAGCCCTTCGAGAGGCCAGCGCTTTTGCGCCTCCGTCCCCCCACAAGGGGGAGGGGAGGCACTTGGCACGCCGGGACAGCGCCCAATCCATCGGGTATCGCCCGCGCGTGCCACCTCGGATCGTCCGGCCGGCCTGCACGGCACTTGCCCCACCCAGGCGAGGGGGCGGGCATGAGTTTCCTGGAATACCGCGTCAAGTTCGCGCCGACGGGCATCCGCAAGATCCTGTTCATGAACTGGCCGCTGGTGGTGCTGGTTACCGCTGTCGCTTCGGTCGGGTTCCTGATGCTGTTTTCCATCGCGGGCGGCAAGCTGGACACCTGGGCGCGCCCGCAGATGGAGCGTTTTGCCGTCGGCATGGTGCTGATGTTCATCGTGGCGATGGTGCCGATCTGGTTCTGGCGGTCGATGTCGGGCATCGCCTATCTGGTGGCCTTCCTGCTGCTGCTGGTGGTCGAGTTCTTCGGCTCGGTCGGGATGGGGGCGCAACGGTGGATCGATCTGGGCTTCATCCGGCTGCAGCCGTCCGAGATGATGAAGTTCACCTTGGTGATGGTGCTGGCGGCCTACTACGACTGGCTGGACCCCAAGCGGGTGTCGCGGCCGCTGTTCGTGCTGATCCCGGTGCTCTTGATCGTGACGCCCACGGTGCTGGTGCTGATGCAGCCGAACCTTGGCACCTCGTTGATGCTGATCCTGGGGGGCGCGACGGTGATGTTCGCGGCCGGCGTCTCGTTGTGGTATTTCGGCGCGGTGCTGGCATTGGGGGTCGGCGCTGTCGTCGGCGTCTTCACCCTGCGCGGCACGCCGTGGCAGTTCCTGCACGACTACCAATATGCCCGGATCGACACCTTCCTTGACCCTTCGGCTGATCCTTTGGGGGCGGGTTACAACATCATCCAAGCCAAGATCGCGCTGGGGTCGGGCGGGTGGAGCGGCAAGGGCTTCATGCAGGGCACTCAATCCCGGCTGAACTTCCTGCCGGAAAAGCACACCGACTTCATCTTCACCACGCTGGCCGAGGAGTTCGGGTTTGTCGGCGCGTTTTCCCTGCTGGGCCTATACGCGCTGATCATCGGCTTCTGCCTGGTGGCGGCGTTCCAGAACCGCGACCGGTTCTCGGCGCTGTTGATCGTGGGGGTGGCGGCGAATTTCTTCTTCTACATCGCGGTGAACCTGTCGATGGTGATGGGCATGGCCCCCGTGGTGGGCGTGCCGCTGCCTTTGCTAAGCTACGGCGGGTCAGCGATGATGGTGCT
This sequence comes from Tabrizicola sp., assembly GCA_041752895.1. GTDB lineage: Bacteria > Pseudomonadota > Alphaproteobacteria > Rhodobacterales > Rhodobacteraceae > Tabrizicola. Next base: position 1,245 of record JBGSVS010000183.1, on the reverse strand, counting down.
GCTGGTGGGCTTCGGGCTGGTGCAAAGCGCGCATGTCCACCGGCCAAGGTAAGCGACCGCGCGGGATGCGCGTCGCCCCGCGCCATGGCCGGTTCCTTGTCGCTTTCGGCCTTGGGTTGGCGGCGGGCCTGCTTGCCTGGGCACTTTCCGTCTTGCCGGTCTTCGCACTTCTGGTCGGGGCGGATGCCTTCTTCCTGATCTACCTGCTGCTCACCGGCCGGATCGTTGCCTCTACCCTACCGAACGACCTTCGCCGCCATGCCGAGGCGGACGACGAAGGCGTGACGCTGATCCTGCTTCTGGCCGGGTTGGCCGTGCTGGTCAGCGTGACGGCGATCTTCCTGGTGCTGAACGCCGAGACCAGCAGCCTTGCCGCCCGGCTGACCGCCCTAGTCAGCCTGCCCCTGGGCTGGGCGACGATCCACGTCCTTGCGGCCTTCCACTATGCCCACCTGCACTATCGGAGCGATGGTGCGGGCATGGTCTTCCCAGGCAAAGGCGATCCCGACGCCTGGGATTTCCTGTATGCCAGCTTCACCATCGGCATGACCGCCCAGGTCTCGGACGTAGCGGTCACCACGCGACCGCTGCGGCGGGCGGTCCTCGTACATGGCGTGGCGTCGTTCTTCTACAACACCGGCATCCTGGCGCTTGCGGTGAACGCAGCCGTGACGGCGGGGCAGTAGGCGATTTCTTCGAAGAAATCGCGCCGGAGTTTTTGAGAACTCCGGGGCCCGGCCCGGCCCCCGCGCGCGGGAACACCTTGACAAACCCCTAACGCCCGCGCCCAAGCTGTTGAAATCCCTTGGCCCAGAATCCTGTCCGCCGCGGACACATCGAGACGCCCCATGCCCCTGATCCTCTTCGCCGTGCCCGTCCTCTGGCCGGAATACCAGGACACCCTGCCCGCCGCCCTGTCAAAGGCCGGCATCACGGACGCCACCCTCGTCACCGAGGCCGACCCGGCGTCGGTCGACTACATCGTCTATGCCCCCGCCTCGCCCCTGCAGGATTTCACCCCCTACACCCGCACCAAGGCCGTGTTGAACCTTTGGGCCGGGGTCGAGAAGATCACCGGCAACCCGACCCTCACCCAACCGCTGACCCGGATGGTCGACCCCGGCCTGACCGAGGGGATGGTGGAATGGGTGGTGGGCCACACGTTGCGCCACCACCTCGGCATGGACCGCCACATCGTGAACCCCGGCCATGTCTGGGACCCGACCTGCCCGCCTCTCGCCCGCG
>JBGSVS010000182.1:0-7918 GCA_041752895.1 Tabrizicola sp. | reverse complement strand
ACCGCCGCGCCACAAGCCCGTTCCGCCGGGCTTTCCCCACGCACAGCGTCCGCATCAACCTCAAGGTCCAGCGTCAGGAACTCCTCGTTCCGCCCCCGGAACATTGCCAGCGCCCGGTGCGACGGGACGCGACCGAAATCTTCGGTATGCGCGAAATAATCCGAGAACTTCGCCCCCGCAGCCTCCTTCCCCGTGACCACCTTCGCGGACAGCTTGCCCGCCTTCCGCATGTGATCCCGCAGCCGCCCCAAAAGCGCGGCATCCTCGGCCAGGCCCTCGGCCAGAATGTCCCGCGCGCCCTCCAGCGCAGCCTTCGCGTCAGGAAAGCCTTCCGACAGGAACCCGCCCGCCAGCGCCATCGGGTCCGCCGCCCGATCCGCCAGGATGGCATCGTAAACCCCTTGCAACCCCGCCTCGCGCGCGATCATCGCCTTGGTGCGGCGCTTGGGCTTGTAGGGCAGATAGATGTCCTCCAGCTCGGCCTTCGTTCCCGCCCCGGCAATCGCCCGCGCAAGGTCATCGGTCATCTTGCCCTGTTCAGAGATCGACCCCGCAATCGCCATCCGCCGCGCCTCAAGCTCGCGCAGATAGCTTAAGCGTTCCTCCAGCTTGCGCAGCTGCGTGTCGTCCAGCCCCCCCGTCACTTCCTTGCGGTAGCGCGCAATGAACGGGACCGTGGCACCCCCATCCAGAAGCTCGACCGCCGAGGTCACTTGCCCGGGCGTTGCCCCGATTTCAGAGGCAATCAGGCGGGCGATCTGGGGGGCGTTGGTCATCAGGCTCATGCGAATCCTCGGTGTCGGGTCTTCAGTCTTGGGGCGGGCACCTTAGCCCTCCCCCGCGCAAGGGTGAACCCCGCCCTACCGCGTCCGCGCCGGGCTTTGCCCGAAGCGGTTCTTGTAAGCCTTGGAGAAACTGGACCGGGAATTGAACCCTGTGGCAATCGCCACTTCCAGGATCGACAGCGTGGTGTCCGACAACAGATCCCGCGCCTCTTCCAGCCGCAGGCCCAGGTAATAGCCCTTGGGCGTTTCCTGCACGACGGCCTGGAAGATCCGCTCCAGGTGCCGGGGCGACCGGCCGAAGACCTGGGCCAGCGCCTCACGATCCAGCGGAGTCGCAATATTCGCCTGCATCGCCGCGATGACCCGGGCGACGGCCGGATGCCGCGCCAGCATCGGGGCCGGATAGACCTTCTTCTGCGTCGCACTCGCCTCGCGACGGCGGGAATGCAGACACATCTCGGCCACCGCATCGGCCAGCTTCGGCCCATGGTCCCGGGCAATCAGCGCCAGCATCAGGTCCACCCCCGCCTCGCCCCCCGCGCAGGAAAAATGTCGGGCACCAATGACGTAGATCTGCTCCAGCGGTTCCACGTCGAAAAGCTCGCGGAAGGCAGGCCGGTTCTCCCAGTGGACCGCCGGGCTGTCGTCGCCCAGAAGCCCCGCACGGGCAAGGGTGTAAGCCCCGGTGCAGATCGCCCCCAGCCCCCCGCCCCGCCGCGCATGGTCGCGCAGCCAGGAAAGCACCCTTTTGTCCGCCGCCTGGCTGGCATCGGTGCCGGAACAGACGATGGCCGTCACCTCGCGGCCCAAAGGCTCCAACCCCTGATCGACCTCGATCCGCACTCCGGCCGAGCTTTCCACAGGGGCCCCGTCCATGCTGACCAACCGATAGCGATACAGCGGCTGTTGCGTCAGCTGGTTGGCGATCCGCAAGGGGTCGATGGCCGACGCGAAGGCCAGAAACGTGAACCGAGGCAAGACGAGGAAGGCAAAATCCCGGGTCACGACCGGCCCGTCCAGCCGGACATGCGCCACCCCGCGCGGGATGACGGCGCTTGACCGGGCAAAGGTCTGGTCAACGGCAGGCCGGGTCACCGGCAGCCCCTTTCGGCTGGCAAGGCGGACAAATGCGACATCTGCCGCTTCTGTGCCTCTGCGATCGGTCTGTCAATTGCCCAGCCCCCGGCAGCCAAAAGGCCCGGGCACTGCTGCCCGGGCCTTTGGAAGGATGGTACAGCTTCCCCGGCTCGAACGGGGGACCTCTAGATCCACAATCTAGCGCTCTAACCAACTGAGCTAAAGCTGCACGTGAGGCGCGATTTAGCCCTGCTCCCCCCCGAATGCAAGTCTGAATGCAAGTCTCTTTGCCCCGACGTCGGCGGCACGGATGGCGGTTTTTTCTTGCACCGCACCGCGCCTGCCGATACCCGATCCGCATAGCCGGAGAGCATCCCCATGGGCATCAATTCCCCCAGCGACATCGCCGCAAACATCCAGATCGGGCCGACCGACACCGGAATGGTCCGCATCTACATCGAGGCCGAGGGCGGGATCGACCTGCCGCTCGACTTCGACCCCGAGGAAGCCGAGGAAATCGCCGAAGAACTTCGCGCCGCCGCCGAGGCTGCACGAGCAATGGGTGCAGGCGGCGGGAAGCCGACGAAACGCTAGGATCGGGACCAAATTCCTTCGAAGGAATTTGCAAAACTCTTCGAAGAGTTTTGGCCCTCCCAGCCGGTTGACCGCACCCCCCCGCCCCGTCACGATACCGCCTTACGACCCCGGAGGATTCTTCCATGGCCGCAGATGGACCTGCCCCCCAGCCCGATGACGACGACGCGGGCGACTGGGGTCCGTTCGGCAAACCCCTGTTCGACGACCCTTCCGTCCGCGCGTTGCAGCGCGTGGGCGTGGTCGACGTCGGCTCGAACTCGGTCCGGATGGTGGTTTTTGACGGCGCGGCGCGTTCGCCCGCCTATTTCTACAACGAAAAGATCATGTGCGGCCTCGGCAAGGGTCTGGCCGAAACCGGGCGGCTGAACCCCGAAGGCAAGGTCCGCGCGCTTGCCGCTCTCAAGCGGTTCTCGCTGCTGGCCAAGGGCATGGACATCAGCCCCTTCACCGTCGTCGCCACCGCCGCCACGCGTGAGGCCGCCGACGGCCCCGAGTTCCAGGCCCAGGTTCTGCGCGAAACCGGCCTCAAGCTACACGTCATCGACGGGTCCGAAGAGGCGCGGCTTTCCGCACAAGGCGTGCTGCTTGGCTGGCCCGAGGCCAAAGGCATCGTCTGCGACATCGGCGGCAACTCGATGGAGCTGGCGCGGATCGGCGATGGCCGCGTCGGCAAGCGTGTCTCGACCCCGCTTGGCCCCTTCCGCCTGCAGCAGGTCTCCCCGGACCCGAAAAAGCGCAAAGCCCATATCGACGCGATCCTCGAAGCCGCCGCCCGCGAGGTCCGCCCCGACAACGACCGCATCTACCTCGTCGGCGGGTCCTGGCGCGTCATCGCGCGTCTGGATATGGAGCGGCGGAACTACCCGCTGACCGTCCTCCACGAATACCGGATGACGCCCGACAACCTGTCCGCCACGCTCGACTGGCTGGCCACCACCGACCTTCCCGCGCTCCGCGGCCGCACTGGCACCAGCGCCGAACGGATGGAGCTTGTCCCCCTCGCCTGCGAGGTGCTGCGCGAAATCATCCGCGTCCTGAAACCGTCCGAGATCGACGTCTCCGCCTACGGCATCCGCGAAGGCCTCCTATTCGAACAGATGCCTGAAAAGCTCCGCGCCCGTGATCCCTTGATCGAGGCCGCCCGGATGACCGAACTGACCCAGGCCCGCATCCCGGGCTTTGGCAAGAAGCTCTTCACCTTCCTCGAACCCCTGTTCAAGGCCTCGACCCCCGACCGGCTGCGGCTGATCAAGGCCGCCTGCCTCTTGCACGACACTACCTGGCGCGCCCACCCCGACTACCGGGCTGAAGCCTGCTTTGACAACGCCACCCGCGCCAACCTTGGCGGCCTCGACCATCCCGGCCGCGTCTTCCTCGGTCTCGCCCTTCTCCACCGCTACAAGAACAGCCGCGCTGGCAGCCGGATGGAACCCCTGTTCCGCCTGCTGACGGAAACCGACGTCCAGGAGGCCGAAGCCCTTGGCAAAGCGATGCGCTTCGGTGCGATGTTCTCGATCGGCGATCCGTCCCAGGCAGGCGAGTTGCGCTGGAACCCGAAGAAACGCCAGCTGACCCTCGCGCTGACCGAAGACGGCGTCGGCCTCTTTGGCGAGGTCGCCCAGGCCCGCTTTGCCGCCCTAGCTCTTGCGTTGAAAGCGCAGACCAAGGTCTCCCTGATGGCCAGCGAATGACCCTTGCCCTCGATCACCTCGCCGTATCCGCCGCCGATCTCGACGCAGGCGCGGCCTGGGTCGAACACACGCTTGGCGTCCCGCTTGCAGGCGGTGGCAAGCACCCCAACATGGGCACGCACAACCGGCTCCTCTCGCTTGGCGACCTCTACCTCGAAGTCATCGCCATCGACCCCGCCGCCCCCCGTCCCGCCCAACCGCGCTGGTTCGACCTCGACACCTTCCGCGGCCCGCCACGCCTGACGAACTGGATCTGCCGGACCGAGGACCTTGACGCGGCCCTCACCCAGGCCCCCAATGGCACCGGCACGGCCACGGACCTTGCCCGTGGCGACTACCGCTGGCGCTTTGCCGTCCCACCGTCCGGCCGCCTGCCCTTCGACGACTGCCACCCCGCGCTGATCCAGTGGCAGGGTGAGCTTCATCCCGCAAAGGCACTCCGCGACCACGGCATCCGCCTGACCGGCCTGCAGATCACCCACCCCGAAGCCCCTGCCCTGCAAGCCGCGCTGAAGGGCCTGACCGACCCCCGCGTCACGGTGGTGACCGGCCCCTACCACGCCCTCCGAGCGACCTTCGACACTCCGAACGGCCCCCGCGTCCTGACCTAATCCGCGCCCCGACCGCTTGCACCCCGCGTTTCGCGGATGCAGAAATTCCTCTGACAACCGCCGTCGACCGGGCTATTGTCCTGCCCATGTCGATCTGGACCCGCATCACCGAAGCCCTCGCCGCCCTCGTCAAGGGTGAGCCGCTGTCCATCGTCTTCGACCGCCTGCGCGCCCAGCCCGCACCGGAACAGTCCGTGGGCTTCACCATCGCCGTCCTTGCCCTTGGCGCCAAGATGGCCAAGGCCGACGGCACCGTCACCCGCGACGAGGTCACCGCCTTCCGCCGCATCTTCACCTTCCCCGAAGGCGAGGAGGAACACGCGGCCCGCGTCTACAACCTTGCCCGCCAGGATGTTGCGGGCTTTGACGCCTATGCTCGCAAGATCGCCCGGCTCTTCAACCCCGACGGCCACAAGATCTGCGCCGACGACCACCATGTCCTGGTCGACATCCTGGAGGCGCTGTTCCAGATCGCCATCGCCGACGGCAGCTATCACGAAGGCGAAGACGCCTTCCTGGCCCATGTCGCGGATGAGTTCGGGCTGGATGACCGCTGCTTCAACATCGTCCGCTCCCGCCTTGTCGAGGGAGCCCCGCGCGACCCCTATGACGTCCTTGGCTTGCCGCACGACGCCTCGAAGGACGCCGCGCGCAAGGCCTGGAAGGACCTCGTCCGCGACACCCACCCTGACGTCCTGCAATCCCGCGGCGTCCCGCCCGAGGCGATGAAACTCGCCGAACGTCGCCTGCAAATGATCAACGAAGCCTGGCGCGCGATTTCGGCGAAAGAGGCCGCATGATGGGCGAACTTATGGGCCGACCGCTCCGCCTCGCGACCTACAACGTCGAATGGTTCAACGCATTGTTCGACGATCACGGCCGGATGCTGGAAGACCATGAGCCGTCGTCGCGCTATAAAATCACGCGCGGCGAACAGCTTGCAGCCCTTGGCATCGTGTTCAACGCGCTGGATGTCGACGGGATCTTCATCATCGAGGCCCCGGACACCAACGGCAAACGCTCGACCGTGAAGGCGCTTGAAACCTTCGCCCGGGCGACGGGTTTGCGCGCCCGCAAGGCTTTGATCGGCTATCCGTCGGAAACCGAACAGGAAATCGCATTCCTTTTTGATCCCGATCGCCTGTCCGCCCAGCACAACCCCATCGGTCATCCGGCACCCAGCCATGGTTCGTCGGACGCTCCGCGCTTTGACACCACCTTCCGTTACGATCTGGACGCCGATAACGTCTCGGAAACCATCCGCTTCTCCAAACCGCCGCTGGAGCTGGCCGTAAGCACCAAGGCCGGCACCCGGCTTCGCCTGATCGGCGTCCATGCCAAGTCGAAGAACCCTTACGGCGCTGTCGGTCGCGAAGCGCAAATCCGCCTGTCCATCGAAAACCGCCGCAAGCAACTTGCCCAGTGCCTCTGGATCCGCCAACGCGTCGACGGTCATCTTGCGGCTGGGGACAGCCTTGTCGTGATGGGCGATTTCAACGACGGACCGGGGATCGACGAGTTCGAGAAACTCTTCGGCCATTCCGGGGTCGAGATTGTCCTCGGCACCACGCCCGATCCCCGCCTTACCCTGGTCGATCCACATGCCGCCATGGCGCTCCAGTCCAAGGTCGGCCTCGCGCCGACCTCGGCCCGCTTCTACCTCGCCCCGCAAAAGCGCTTCTTTGAAGCCCTTCTCGATTTCATCATGGTCACGCCCGACCTTGCCGCCCGGTCTCCCGACTGGCGCATCTGGCACCCGTTCAACGACCCCCGGATCATGGATATCCCCGACCTGCGCGAGGCGCTTCTACAGGCCTCGGACCATTTCCCGGTGACCGTCGATTTGCCAGAAGTGATTTGAAAAACCGGGTCCCAGTCCCCATACTAGCGACATGAGACTCGCCCTCGCCCTTTGTCTGCTGACCACCGCCCCCGCTTTCGCGCAGGACGCCCCGCTTGCGCCCGAAGCCGAAGGCGAAGGCTTCAGCCTGATGGAAGAAGGCATGAAGCTGGTCATGCGCGGGATGATGGAAGAAATGCAGCCCGCGCTTGACGAAATGGGCAAGGCGCTGGAAGAGGCGGGGCCCGCCCTACAGGGTCTTGGCGAAGAAATCGGACCGAAGCTGCGTCAGCTGATCGCGCTAATCGACGACATCGAGAACTACGATGCCCCGGTGATGCTGCCGAACGGCGACATCCTGATCCGCCGCAACGCGCCCCTCGTCCCGAAGATCGGACCCCAGCCCGGCCAGAACGGCGAGATCGACCTGTAATCAAATCGAGCGCGTTCCGCGCGAAGCCCTTTCCTCTCGTCGGCGCGCTGCCGCGCTTCTCCTCGGTTGATGGTGGTTTCACCCCCAAACCCCCGAGAGTATTTGTGAAAAGGGCAAGCACATTTGCCCTTTCTAGAAATACTCCCGCCGGAGGCACTTCACCGCCGTCTCGGGGCGCAGCGGGAAAGGTTAACGGCCGATAAACGCCCACCGCCAACCCCTTGATATCTCTTGCGCAGGATCGGCCGTCCCGCGTGGACAGCCTAGGGCCGCGCCGTCCGGATCAGATCCAGGATCTCTTTCGCCGCCGCAGGGATGTTGGTCCCCGGCCCGAAGATCGCCTTCACCCCGGCGCCCTTCAGGAAGTCATAGTCCTGCTGCGGAATGACCCCGCCGCAGATCACCAGAATATCCCCCGCCCCGCGACGTTTCAGCTCCTCGATCAGCACCGGGGCCAGCGTCTTGTGCCCCGCCGCCTGGGATGAAATTCCGATCACATGCACGTCGTTATCAATCGCATCCTGCGCGGCTTCCTCGGGGGTCTGGAACAAGGGCCCCACATCCACATCGAACCCGATGTCGGCAAAAGCCGTGGCGATCACCTTCGCCCCCCGGTCATGCCCGTCCTGCCCCATCTTCACCACCAGCATCCGTGGCCGCCGCCCCTCGGCCTCGGCAAAGGCCTCGACGTCCCTCTGTATCGCCTCGAAACCCGCGTCGCCCTCATAGGCCGCGCCGTAAACCCCTGCGAGGGTCTTCACCTCGGCCCGATGCCGCCCGAATACCTTTTCCATCGCGTCAGAAATCTCCCCGACCGAGGCCCGTGCCCGAGCCGCCTCCACCGCCGCTTCCAACAGGTTGCCACCCTCGCCCGCCCGCCGCGT
>JBGSVS010000181.1:0-5108 GCA_041752895.1 Tabrizicola sp. | reverse complement strand
CTGGGCGGGCATCGCCGGAGGGCTAGGCCTTGTCCTCGCCTTTTCCGGTGCGATCTACGCCTTCCAGACCACCACGGTCGCCAATGCCGTCCTTCTCTTCGCGGCCTCGCCCTTCGTGGCGGCCGTCCTTGGCTGGCTGATCCTGCGCGAGGCTGTGCGGCCAAGCACCTGGATCGCCATCGCCATCGCGGTCTTCGGCATGTACCTGATGGTCAGCGACGGGCTTGAGACCGGGGCTTTCGCCGGAAACATGGCGGCCCTTCTGTCGGCCGCGGGCTTCGGCGTCTTTTCGGTCGCGCTGCGCTGGGGCCGGGTCGGGGACATGATGCCGGTGGCGTTTCTTGGCAGCGTCTTTTCCACAATTTTCGCGGGCGGCGTGCTGATGGCGCAAGGTCAACCGATCCTCGCCAGCCCGACCGACATGGCCGTGGCCTTCGCCATCGGCTTTTTCGTCGTGGCACTGGGCATGGTGCTGTTCACCCTGGGCAGTCGCGTGGTGCCCGCGGCGGAACTGACGCTTCTGTCGCTGGTCGAGGTGCTCTTGGGCCCGATCTGGGTCTGGCTGGCCTTGGGCGAAACCGCAAGCCGGAACACGCTGACCGGCGGGGCGGTGCTTTTGGCAGGTGTGGTCTTCAACGCGGTGATGGGGGCACGCATGCCGCGACAGGGGGTTGCAGAGACGCCCTGACCGGTGATTAATTGATCAAATTCGCAGGCCACTATGCCAGGCGAACCCGGGGAGCGATGTCAGATGCGGCCTGAACCGCAAGATACCAGTGGCGGCCCATGCTGGCCGCGCAAACCCGAATTCGGCGGCGGGCACTGGTGCCGGACTGACCCTTGTGCAGGGGCTGTGACCCCGTCCTGAAATCCGACACCTGAAAGAGGCAAATCATGCCCGGTAATCTGACCCTTGAAGACCTGAAGAAGGCCGTGAAATCCGGCGAGATCGACACCGTGATCGCGGCGGGCATCGACATGCAGGGCCGCCTGATGGGCAAGCGCTTTCACGCGCAGTTCTTCGTCGATGGCGGCTGGGAGGAAACCCACTGCTGCAACTACCTTCTGACCGTGGACATGGAGATGACCACGGTGCAGGGCTACAAATCCTCCAGCTGGGAAACCGGCTATGGCGACTATGCGCTGAAGCCGGACCTGTCTACGCTGCGCCGCCTGCCCTGGCTGCCGGGCACCGCGCTGGTCCTGGGCGACACGCAGGACCATCATCATCACGACGTGCCGCTCGCCCCCCGGTCGATCCTGAAAGCCCAGGTCGCCCGTGCCCGCGCGATGGGGTTTGATCCCATGATGGCGACGGAGCTGGAGTTCTATCTTTTCGAGAACTCCTACGAAAGTCTGCGCGACGGGGGCTTGAACGCTCTGCGCACCGTGGGCGGCTACAACGAGGATTACCACATCTTCCAGACCACCAAGGAAGAGGACGTGATGCGCGCCGTCCGCAACGGGCTATATGGCGCAGGGATCCCGGTTGAGAACTCCAAAGGCGAGGCCGAGGCGGGGCAGGAGGAGATCAACTATCGGTATTCGGACGCTTTGGACACCGCCGACAACCACGTGATCATCAAGAACGCGATCAAGGAGATTGCCTGGTCCAAGGGCAAGTCGGTGACCTTCATGGCGAAATACGACCATCGCCGGGCGGGATCCTCCAGCCATATCCACCAGTCGCTGTGGTCGCTGGATGGGAAGGCGGCCTTTGCCGACAAGAAGGACGGGCATGGCATGTCCGAGGTGATGAAGCACTACCTTGCGGGCCAGTTGCACCATGCACGGGACATCACTGCGTTCCTGGCACCCTACGTCAACAGTTACAAGCGGTTCACCGTGGGGATGTTTGCGCCGACCAAGGCGGTGTGGAGTGCTGACAACCGCACCGCGGGTTTCCGCGTGTGTGGCACCGGGACCAAGGCGGTTCGGGTGGAATGCCGTATCCCCGGGTCGGATGTGAACCCGTATCTGGCTTGTGCCGCGCTTCTTGCCGCCGGTCTGGACGGGATCGAGAAGAAGATGGCGCTGGAACCCGAAATGCGCGGCGACATGTATTCCGCCAAGGGCATCCGCGAGATCCCGCATACCCTGCGTGAGGCGGCGGACCTGTTGGCGAAGTCCACCATGCTGCGGCAGGCCTTCGGGGACGACGTGATCGACCACTATCACCACGCCGCCCAGTGGGAGATCTCCGAGACCGACCGCGTCGTCACGGATTTCGAACGCGAGCGGCTTCTGGAGCGGGCGTAGGTCGGGGTTTACCCCGACTCATTTTGAACAATGGCGGGGTGAACCCCGCCCTACGAGGCTGACATGAAACCGATCCAACTGATTTCCCCCGTTGATGGCAGCATCTATGCCGAACGGACGCCGCTTTCCGCAGCGCAGGCCGATGCCGTCGTCGCCCGCGCCAAGGCCGCACAGAAACCCTGGGCGGCCCGGTCGCTTGAAGACCGCATCGCGCTAGTCAAGGCCGCCGTCGCCAAGCTGAACACCATGACCGACGTCGTGGTAGAAGAGATCGCCTGGCAGATGGGCCGCCCCACCCGCTATGGCGGGGAATTTGGCGGGGTGAACGCCCGCACCGACTACATGGCGTCGATTGCGGCCAAGACCCTTGCCCCCGAGATGATCGAGGACAGCGCTCAGTTCCGCCGCTATCTCGCCCGCGAAGCCGTGGGCGTGGTCTTCATCGTAGCACCCTGGAACTATCCGTATCTCACCACGATCAACACCCTCGTCCCCGCGCTGATCGCCGGGAACTCGGTCGTCCTGAAACACGCCAGCCAGACCCTGCTGGTCGGCGAACGCCTAGCCGAGGCCTTCCACGCCGCTGGCATCCCCGAGGACGTATTCCAGAACGTCGTCCTTGACCATGCCACGACCGAAGCCCTGATCGGCAAGCGCAGCTTCGGCTTCGTGAACTTCACCGGGTCCGTCGGCGGCGGGCAGGCGATCGAGCGCGCTGCGGCGGGAACCTTCACGCCGCTGGGGCTGGAGCTTGGCGGCAAGGACCCCGGCTATGTGCGCGCGGATGCGAACCTTGACCTCGCCGTTGACGTCCTGATGGACGGGGCGATGTACAACGCCGGGCAGTGCTGCTGCGGGATCGAACGCATCTATGTTCACGAAAGCCTGTTCGACAGCTTCGTCGAGAAATCCGTGGCATGGGTCGGCCAGCTGAAACTCGGCAACCCCTTCGATGCCTCCACCACGCTTGGCCCCATGGCACACAAGCGGTTTGCGCAGACCGTGCGCGACCAGACGGCAGAGGCGATTGCCAAGGGCGCGAAGCCGCTTCTGGACCCGAAGACGTTCGCTGATGACGGCGGGGCCTATCTTGCCCCGCAGATCCTGGTGAACGTCGACCATTCGATGCGGGTGATGAAGGAGGAATCCTTCGGCCCGGTCGTCGGCATCATGCCGGTGAAGTCCGACGCCGAGGCCATCGCGTTGATGAACGACTCGCCTTACGGGTTGACCGCCAGCATCTGGACCGAAGACTACGACACCGCCGCCGCCCTGGGCGCTCAGGTGGAAACCGGGACCGTGTTCATGAACCGGGCCGACTACCTAGACCCTGCCCTCACTTGGACCGGAGTCAAGGACACCGGGCGCGGGACGTCGCTTTCCTATCTCGGGTTCCATTCGGTGACCCGGCCGAAATCCTATCACCTGAAGAAGGCCCCGAAATGACCCACAACGTCCCCAATCGTAACTGGTCCTACCCGACCGCCATCAAGTTCGGCGTGGGCCGGATCAGTGAACTGGCCGACCATGCGAAAAGCGTCGGCCTGACGAAGCCGCTTCTCGTCACCGACAAAGCCCTTGCCAGCCTGCCGATCACGAAGAATGCGCTGGACGTGCTGGAGGCCGGTGGCCTTGGCCGCGCAGTCTTCTCCGACGTGGACCCGAACCCGAACGAGATCAACATGGCCGCCGGGATCGCGGACTACCTTGCGGGTGGCCACGACGGGGTGATCTGCTTCGGCGGCGGCTCGGCGCTGGACCTTGGCAAGATGATTGCGCTGATGGCGCATCAGCCGAAGAAGCTGAAGGTCTGGCAGCTGGAGGACGTGGACGACTGGTACACCCGCGCCGATGCCTCGAAGATCGCGCCGATCATTGCGGTGCCGACGACCGCCGGGACGGGCAGTGAAGTGGGCCGGGCGGGGGTGCTGACGAACAGTGAAACCCACAAGAAGAAGATCATCTTTCACCCGAAGCTGATGCCTGCCGTCACGATCTGTGACCCGGCCCTGACCACCGGGATGCCGAAGTTCATCACCGCAGGCACCGGCATGGACGCCCTGGCGCATTGCCTGGAGGCGTTCTCTTCCCCCTTCTACCACCCGATGTCCCAAGGCATCGCGCTGGAAGGCATGCGGCTGGTGTTCGAGAACCTGCCGAAGGTCTATGCCGACTCGAACGACCTTGACGCCCGCGCGCATATGATGAGCGCGGCGGCGATGGGGGCGGTGGCGTTCCAGAAGGGGCTGGGGGCGATCCATGCCCTCAGCCACCCGATCGGCGCGGTCTACAACACGCATCACGGCACCACGAACGCCGTCGTCATGCCGATGGTCCTCGACTTCAACCGGAAGGCCGTGAAGGACCGGTTGGCGTCGGCTGCGGCCTATTGCGGGATCAAGGGCGGCTACAAGGGGTTCTATCAGCGCATCCTCGACCTGCGCGAGACGCTGGATATCCCCAAGAACCTGACCAAGCTGGGCGTCAAGGACCCCGATCTGGACATGCTGACCAAGATGGCGCTGGAGGACCCGTCCTGCGGCGGCAATCCGGTCAAGATGACCAAGAAGAACACCCGCGCGCTGTTCGAGGCCTGCTTGTAGGGTGCGCAGATTGCCCACCCTACCTAGGGGCGCGCCCGGGGGATGACGTTGCGCGAAACGACAGACATCGCGGTGATCGGGGCCGGGGTCATCGGCCTGACCATCGCGCTGGAGCTTGTCGACCAGGGCCACGAGGTGACCCTGGTCGATCCCGGCCAGCCCGGCATGGGGGCAAGCTATGGCAACGCGGGCACCATCGCGGGCTATGCGACCAGCCCGGTCGGCACCCCGGACGTGCTGTGGTCG
>JBGSVS010000180.1:0-2053 GCA_041752895.1 Tabrizicola sp. | reverse complement strand
GCCCCGCCGCCACGAACCCCGACCGCAAGCCCGGCAGGTTCGACCGCTTGGACAGCGAATGGAACACCACCGCCCGCTCCGGGTCCGCGCCCTGCGCGTGGGCCACCTGCAGCAGCCCCGGAGGCGGCGTCTCGCGCCAGATTTCGGAATAGCACTCGTCGGCCAGCACCCGGAAATCATGCTTCTCGGCCAGCGCCAGCAGGTCGGCCAGATACTCCTTCGACGCCACCGCCCCCTGCGGGTTCGCGGGCGAGCAGATATAGGCCAGCGCCACCCGGTCCAGCACGTCCCGGGGCAGGCTGCCATAGTCGGGCAGGAAGCCGTTTGCGGCAGTCGCAGGCACATAGACCGGCTCGGCCCCGACGGTCAGCGCGGCCACGGCATAGACCTGATAGAACGGGTTCGGCATCAAAACGACAGGTTTCTGGCCGTTCTTAGTCTCGGGACACAGCGCGATGCAGGCATTGAACAGCCCCTCGCGCGTCCCGTTCAGCACCATCAGCCGATCCTCGGCCAGGGTCACGCCATAGCGCCGCGCTATCCAGCCCGAGATCGCGGCCAGCAATTCGGGCGCGCCATCGTTCGGCGGATAGACGCCAAAGCCCGACAGGTTGGCGGCAAGAATTGGCCCGACGAAATCGGGCATCGCATGGCGCGGCTCGCCGATGGTCATGGCAATAGGCGCACCACCCGGAGGGTGCGCGTCCAAAAGCTTCCGCAGACGCGGAAACGCATAGTCTGGCAGGTTCGAAAACCGCTCAGGAAACGCCATTACTGCCTCAATCGCAGGGTCTATTCGCCCCGTTTGACCGAACGATAGCCAGTCACGCGCGAGAGGTCCACAAAAAACCCAGCATGGTGAGAGGCTTGGATGCCACCTGTGGCTTTTCCGCTAGGGGAGGGGCGGTGGGCGGATCGCCAACCCTGCGCCCGCGTCAGGCTTCACGCCGACTGCACCAACTGGACAGTTACGGCGGCGTAGAAAACCGCGCTCGCCGCCAGCACGCAGAGATGCCAGATCGTGTAGTGGAAGGGCAGCCGCTCCCACAGGCAGAACCCCACGCCCACGGTGTAAAGCAAGCCGCCGACAGTGATCAGCACCATCACCGGCGTCGACAGCAGGGCAAAGAGCGCGCCGCCTCCGATCAGCCCGGCCCAGCCCATCGCCAGGGCCAAGGCGATAGCCGCCAGTTTCAGCCGATCAGGTGCAAAGGCCCGCAGCGCAGCCCCGAGCAGCGCAGCAGCCCAAAGCGTCACCAGAAGCCCCGTCGTCTCGGCCCCCGAGAGCAGCACGAAAGGCGTGTAGGTCGCGGCGATCAGGCACAGGATGGCCGTATGGTCAAGGCTGCGAAAAATGCGGCGCAACCGCGGCTGTGTCGTCAGGTGAAACAGCGCCGAGAAGATCAGCATCGTCATCAGCGCCAAACCGTAGACCGTGGTCGAAGCAACCGCCGGGGCATCGCCGCGCAGGACTACGGCCTGTCCGATCAGAACGGGCACCGCAATCAGTGCCGTGCCAATCCCCACGGCATGGACCACGGCGTCGCTAAGGCGCTCGGCGCGGGAATAGTCGTGTCTGGCCGAAAGAAGCATCCGCGAAGCCTAACAGAAACCGCCGCTTGCCGCGACGCTGCCCCGATCACTTCTGCGATGTTAATCGGACTTGCTGACGTTTTCCTCAAAAGCCTTCTGGAACGCCGTCTGCTTGCCTGCGTCCGCCTCGGTCTGGTTCTGCGCGACCCAATCGGCGTAAGGCATCCCGTAGACCACTTCCCGGGCGGCATCCTTGGTCATCTCGATGCCCCGCTCGGCCGCCGCTTCCTGATACCAGCGGCTCAGGCAGTTCCGGCAGAACCCACCCAGGTTCATCAGGTCGATGTTCTGCACCTCGGGGCGCTTGACCATCAGGTGATGCACCAGCGCGCGGAAGGCGGCGGCTTCAAGCTCGGTTTGGGTCTGGGGGTCCATGTCGGTCTCCTTCACCCCAAAGGTGTGCGGCTGCGGGGCCAGCGTCAAGGGTCGGGCGTCCAGGTCAGGCCCGCGACAAGGTCGG
>JBGSVS010000179.1:0-3742 GCA_041752895.1 Tabrizicola sp. | reverse complement strand
CAGCGCCCGGACCTCGGACGCGACAACCGCAAAGCCGCGCCCGCTATCGCCTGCCCGCGCGGCTTCGACACCTGCGTTCAGCGCGAGGAGGTTGGTCTGGAAGGCGATGTCGTCGATGACGCCGATGATCCGGGTGATCGCCTCGGACGAGGTCTGAATCCGCATCATCGCTTCTTCGGACCGGGTGATGATGGCGACCCCGGCTAGGGCCTTTTGTGCGGCGTCCTGGGTCAGATCGCGCACGGTCTGGATGCTGGAGGTGGTGTTTTCCACGAGGCCGGTCATTTCGGCGATGGTTCCCGAGGTCCGGCTGATCGACATGGCGGATTTCTCGGTCCGCTGCGCCAGATCTTCGGTTGCAAAGCGGATCGATTCGACATCGGCGCTGATCTTGCCGGACGAGCCGGAAATCTCGGCGACGATCTTGCGGAGCGCGCGGACAGCGTCGTTGAAATCCATCCGAAGCTTCTTGTAGCCTTCCGAGAAGAACCCGTCGATCGTGACGTCAAGATCGCCTTCGGCCATCCGGCGCAGCGATTGCGCGAGGTGCTGGACCACCTCATCCTGCGCTTTCCGCTGCCGTTCCTGATCCTCTTCATGCAGGGCGCGGTCGCGGTCCTGTTGGGCGCGGAAATCTTCGGCCAGTTTCTGTTCGGCCCGCTCGGCTTCGCGCTGGCGCTGAAGCTCGGCAAGCTCGGCCTCTCGCTGACGGCCAAGGGCGGCAATGCGTTCCGCCTCGACCTTGCGGGCGTCCTCTTCGGCCTGGGTGAGCGAGCGGTCCATGCCCTGCAAAGCCCGCGCGATATCGCCGATCTCATCCCCGCGGTCGATGTGCGAAATGCTGCGCTGGGCCGTGCGGCGGGCGACATGGTCCATGTCCGAGGTGATCTGCAACAGGGGCGTGGAGACCGAGCGGGACACGGCCACGGCAATAGCGCTTGAGCCAAGCAAAACCACGACGCCGATGCCGAGGAACCAGAGGCCCATGATCAGGATCGGCTGCATGATTTCGGATTCCTGCACCTCGGCCGCGACCCACCATGAGGAGCCATGTACCGAGACCTGCTGCCAGTTGATCCTGACCGCGGCACCATCGAGGCCGGTCGCCTTGGACAGACCGTCCACGTCCCCGCCCGAGGCGAGGAGGGCCAGCGTATCCTGCGGAACGCGGGCGGTCAGAACCTCATCCTGGGTAGTCTGGGGCAGATCGCTGCGCAACTGGCCATCGGCACCGACCAGATAGATGCGCAGCGTGCTGTCACCATGATCCAGGGCGTTGAGGGCCGCGTTGATTGCGCCGATCGGCATCTGAATCGCGAAGACACCCAGAATCTTGCCTGACGCGTCGCGCACGGGCGTGGCCATGAAAGCGGCAGGCGCGCCGTTCGATGGCGCATATGCGGCGAAATCTTCGAATACGAGGCTGCCCGGTTCGGATGCCATCGCGCGGTTGAAGGCGTTCGCAAGCCCTGTTTCGGCCCAGTCCCCGGTCAAGAGGTTGCTGGCAAAGTCGAGCTCTTTGTAGACAGTGAAGACAACGTTGCCCTGGGCGTCGATCAGGAACATGTCGTAGTAGCCAAAGGCGTTCAGACGGGGCAGGAAGCTTTTCTGCACGGCAGCGTGCAGCCGGTCGTACGGGTTTGAGCTGCCGGTGTCGATCAAAAGCTGCTTCTGGCCGGCCGGATTGGGATTTTCGTCGATGTACCGCCGATGCAGGGCCGCCATCCCGCCGGGTTCGGCGGCAAAGGCCAATGACAGGTCGGAAAGCGCCTTCGCAACGGTGGGATCGCTTGCCAGCGAGACAACTTCGCCTGCCACATGGTCGGTCACGATCTGCAGCTTGCCGGTGGCGGCGGTCGTCGCCTGCTGCACAATCTTTTCGGTGTCTGCCAGAAGACTGACGCTTGTCCTGACAAAAGCTGCCGTTGCCACGAGCGCCACCGAAAGGAGGCTGAGCGTGATCATCAGCGCCGGTAGCTTGCGGGTCAGTCTGATCGACTTGAAGTCTGGAATGCGCATTCGTCCTGTCCTATGACCGAATTGCGCAAAGCCTTGCACGGCAATCATTGACGAAGCGTAACCCGATTCCACGCATTTTAGCGATCGCGCGCGCAAGGATTCCTGCTGGTCAGAACCGGCAATTGCCGCTAGTCTGCTGCGCAAGACCTGGGGGATACACCCGGGCTTGAAGGCAGAGCAGACGGACAGGCGGTTTTTCCATGACTGAAATGGTCTATGGCTCGAATCCCGTAAGGGTATCGGAGCCGGTCATCCCTCGATGGTGGCGCACCATCGACAAGTGGACCCTGACAAGCGTGTTCATCCTGTTCGGGATCGGGCTGCTCTTGGGGCTGGCGGCGTCGGTGCCGCTGGCGACGCGCAACGGGCTGGAGCCGTTCTACTATGTGCAGCGGCAGGCCTTTTTCGGCGGGGTGGCGCTGGTCGTGATGCTGGGGGTGTCGATGATGCCGCCGGACATGGTGCGACGGCTGGGGGTCCTGGGCTTTGCGGTGTCGATGGTAGCGCTGATGCTGCTGCCGGTGTTCGGGACGGACTTCGGCAAGGGCGCGGTCAGGTGGTTTTCCTTCGGGTTCGCCAGCGTGCAGCCGTCCGAGTTCTTGAAGCCCGGGTTCGTCGTGGTGGTGGCCTGGCTGATCGCGGCCAGCCAGGATCTGGCGGGGCCGCCGGGAAAGACGATTTCCTTCGCGCTAACGCTGGTGGTGGTGGGGTTTCTGGCGATGCAGCCGGATTTCGGGCAGTCCGCGCTGGTGCTGTTTGCCTGGGGCGTGGTCTATTTCATCGGCGGCGCGCCGATGCTGCTGATCGGGGTCGTGGGCGGGATCGTCGCGGCGGGCGGGCTGGTTTTCTATGAATCGTCCGAGCACTTTGCGCGGCGGATTGATGGGTTCCTGAGCCCGGACGTCGACCCCCGGACTCAGCTTGGCTATGCGGCGAACGCGATCCAGGAGGGCGGGTTCTTCGGCGTGGGCGTGGGCGAGGGGCAGGTGAAATGGTCGCTGCCGGATGCGCATACCGACTTTATCATCGCGGTGGCGGCCGAGGAATACGGGCTGATCCTGGTCCTCGCCATCCTGGCGCTTTACGGGGTGATCGTGGTGCGGTCGCTGTGGCGGCTGTTGCCAGAGCGTGAGCCGTTCGCGCGGCTGGCGGGGGCGGGGCTTGCTTGCATCTTCGGGGTGCAGGCGATGATCAACATGGGGGTGGCGGTGCGGCTTTTGCCCGCGAAGGGCATGACGCTGCCCTTCGTGAGCTACGGCGGGTCGTCGGTCATTGCGGCGGGGATCACGCTGGGGATGCTCTTGGCGCTGACGCGGGAGCGGCCGCGCGGGCAGATGAGCGACGTCTTCCGGCGGGGGCGGTGATGGACTTTCCGAACGTGAGCCCCTCCACCCCGGCCCACCCCCACCGAGGGGGGAGGGAGGCGCGTTGTGAAGCCTGGAGTGCTGCGCGATGAGCGGCAAGCTTCTGTTGATCGCGGCCGGGGGCACGGGGGGGCACATGTTCCCGGCTCAGGCTTTGGCCGAGGCGATGCTGGCGCGGGGGTGGCGGGTGAAGCTGTCCACCGATGACCGGGGCGCGCGCTATGCGGGCGGGTTTCCCTCAGGAGTGAAGGTTGAGCGGGTGGCGTCGGCGACCTTTGCGCGGGGCGGGGTGGCGGCGGAGCTGGTGGCTCCGTTCCGCATTCTGGGCGGCGTTGTCGGCGCGATGCTGTCGCAGATGC
>JBGSVS010000178.1:0-3834 GCA_041752895.1 Tabrizicola sp. | reverse complement strand
GAGGCTTTCCACCGCCAGCGCCACCTTGAAGTGCGCGCCCGCGTCACCGGGATCGACCTGCTGAACCGCGCCTCGATGGCCGAAGCGCCCATGCTGCGCGACCTCCGCGCCAAGGCGCTTGATGCCCTCTATTCCGCGCGTCCGGTGCGCCAAGTGCTGATGCGGGCTGGGCTCGGACTGGGCAGGAAGTCCAATACGCCGCATCAGCCCTGAAGTTTCGTGCATTTTTGCACAGACGCGCCGCAAGACCACGCAAAGCCGTGAGATCAGTGAAAGATGTGATCGGCGGCAACCTGCCAAGTCAGGAAATCTTCGGTTTTCCGCGCAGTCTGGCACACAAGAGGCACGCCCCATCACAGCTTGGCGAGACCCGGCGATGAAGCTGTGATTTCCTTTCTTTCCGGGAAGGCCCCATCTTCAATTCACCGCCACAAGACAGGCGGATCGCAACCAAAACCGAAGGATTACAAAATGAAACGCATCGTTCTTGCCACCGCTCTCGTTGCCGCAGCCGCCACCGGCGCCTTCGCTCAGCAAGCGCCTGTCCAGCTCAGCTCGGCCGTCCAGTCCGAGATCCTGACCGTGCTGCCCTCGGCCGACCTGTCCTCGCTGACCAACTCGCAGTATGCCCAGATCGTCAGCTTCTTCGACAACTCCGAGAACACCCGCACCGCTGCTGCCACCGCGCAGGGCGTCAAGGCGATCCTGAACAACGCGCAGTGATCGACCTTACTCTGCCCGAACGCACAGGCCGGAGAACTCCCCTCCGGCCTGTCGTCACAACACCGCGTCAACCGCCCGTTTCAGCCGCGCGACCGTCGCCTCGACATCTTTCAGCTTGTCCAGCCCGAAGAGACCCAGCCGGAAGGTCTTGAACTCTGGCCCCTCGCCGACCTGCAACGGCACCCCGGCCGCAATCTGCAGGCCCTCGGCCCGGAACTTCGCGCCGTTCTGCACCTCGGGGTCGCCGGTATAGCTGACGACCACACCCGGCGCCTGAAAGCCCTCAGCGGCCACAGACGGCACGCCCTTCTCGGCCAGCATCCCCCGCACCGCGCGCCCCAGCGCCCATTGCGCCGCTTTGGCGGCCTCAAACCCCATTCCTTGCGTCTCGACCATCGCATCGCGGAAGCCCACAATCGCATCCGTCGGCATCGTCGCGTGATAGGCGTGGCCGCCCTTTTCATAGGCCTCCATGATCGCACGCCACTTTTTCAGATCGATGGCAAAGCTGTTCGACGTGGTCTCCGCCAGCCGAGTCTCTGCCATAGGCGACAGCACCACGACCCCAGCCGAAGGCGACGCCGACCAGCCCTTCTGCGGCGCCGAAATCAGCACATCGACCCCGGTTGCGGCCATGTCGACCCAGATGCAGCCCGACGCGATGCAGTCCAGCACCATCAGCGCCCCAACCTCATGCGCCGCCGCCGCCATCTGGGCGATGTAGTCGTCGGGCAGGATGATCCCCGCGCTCGTCTCGACATGCGGCGCGAAAACCGCCTCGGGACGAACCTCCCTGATCTTCGCTACCACCTCGTCGATCGGCGGCGGAGCGTAAGGTGCGCGCGCGTCATTCCCGGTCTGCCGCGCCATGACCACCGTCGTCTCGCCAGCAAACCCACCCGCCTCGAAGATCTGCGTCCAACGATAGCTGAACCAGCCGTTCCGCACGATCAGCACCCGGCCCTTGCCGAATTGCCGCGCCACGGCCTCCATCGCGTAAGACCCGCCGCCAGGGATCAGCGCCACGGCAGAGCCCTTGTAGACCTCTTTCAGCATGCCCGAAACGTCGCGCATCACGCCCTGAAACCGCGCCGACATGTGGTTTAGCGACCGGTCGGTGAAGACGACCGAGAATTCCTCAAGCCCCTCGGGGTCGATATGGGCGTGCAGTCCGGGCATCTTCAGGTCCTCTCCGAAACACGATGGCGGGCACGGGCCAGCCAGTCAGGGTTGATCTCGACGCCCCAGCCGGGCGCATCAGTTACTGTGGCATGGCCGTCCTCGATCCTGTAGGGGTCGTCAAGGAACAGGCCGTCCTGCCAAGGGTAGTAATCCAGGCCCTCGATACTGAACTCAAGATACTTCCCGGCATTCGGGATCGCGCGCAAAAGGTGCATGGTGCACATCGTCACCAGCCCCAGGTTCGCCGCATGGGGCGTTATCGGCAGGCCCGCCTCTTCGCCCATCCGGCAGACTTCCAGCGTCCGATACATGCCGCCCATATACATGATGTCCGGCTGCAGGATGTCCACCGCCTTGTGCTCGATGGCCAGCTGCCAGGCGGTCAACTCGCAATCCTGCTCACCTCCCGCCACGTCGAGGGACAGGGCCGCGCGGACCTGCGCCGTCTGGTCGACCTCCCAATAAGGGCTCGGCTCCTCGAAATGCCCGATGCCATTGTCCTCCAGCATCCGACCAACCTCGATAGCGCGGCGCGGAGAATAGCAGGAATTGCCATCAACCAGCTTCTCAACATCGTCGCCGAGAGCCTTGGAAACAATGGGAATAACTGCTTCCGTTCGTCCGGGCCATTCGTCCTGATCGCGCCCGCATTCCGCGCCCACACGCCATTTGAAAGCGTCAAAGCCGAAGTCATCGCGCAGCTTGACGAACCGCGCCGCCTCGTCTTCTGGGGTGATGTCGCGCTTCATCGAACTGGCATAGGCCCGCACGCGGCCGGGCGAGCCGCCCAGAAGCGAGGCCACAGGCTTGCCCGCCACCTTTCCCCGCAAATCCCAGACCGCCGTATCCAGCCCCGCCTGCGCCCGCCGCAGGTAGCTGCCGGGAAACTTGTGCTCGCGCTCATAGGTGCGACGGACCGTGTCCTCCAGATCATCGACCTCGGTCCCCAGCGCATACGGCGCAACCTGCCGATGGAAGATTTCCGCCGTGATGTCCGCCTGATAGGTTGAGGTCTGGCCCCAGCCCACATCGCCGGTGTCCGCAGTGACCTTCACGAAGCAGACATAAGGCGTGTCGAAGGTTTCAAGCTTGGCGATCTTCATGGGCGACTCCTGGTACTGCCCAAGCCTAGCCGCCTCAGATCACCGTTTCCCGACCGAATCCGCCACACCCAAGGGCCCCGGGCGACGTTCCTCGGTCAAAAGCACATTGGCCTCGACGTTCCCGACCCCTGGCAGCGTCATGATCCGCCGCCGCAGGACGCGTTCGAAATCCGCGATGTCCCGCGCGACGACCCGCAAGCGGTAATCGAACAGCCCCAGCACATGCTGCACGACCTGCACTTCGGGAATCGCCTGCACCGCGCGCTCGAAATCCTCCAGCGAAACCCGCCCTTTGGTCGCCAGCTTCACCCCCAGAAACACCGTCACCCCGAAGCCCAGCTTCTCGCGGTCCACCTCCACCGCGAGGCCCTTCAGCACCCCGGCCTCCTCCAGCCGCCGCACACGCCGCCAGGCTGCAGGCTGCGACAGACCCAGCCGACGCCCCAACTCGCCCGCCGACAGTGTCCCGTCCGCCACCAGGTCCCGCAGGATCGCCCGGTCGGTGTCATCAAGGTCGATCACAGCGGCAGCCCACCGGTCTCCTTGATCGTGGAGACCAGCATCAACGCCTCCACCTCCGCGATATGCGGCAGCACCAGGATCCGGTCGCGGTAGATCCCCGTCCAATGTCCCATGTCGCGCGCGATCACGTTCAGGCGCACATCGACCCGGCCAAGGAAGGTCTCGATCCCGATCACCTCCGGCACCTCTCGCGCCGCCGCAATGAACTCGTCGAAGGCCCGCGGGTTGGTCTTGTCCAGCGTAAAGCGAAGGCTGACCTCCACCTCATACCCCAACGCCCGCCAATCGACCCGCGCCCCCTCGG
>JBGSVS010000177.1:0-2636 GCA_041752895.1 Tabrizicola sp. | reverse complement strand
TGGCCAGCTGGACCTGAACGTCCGGCGCACGTCGCAGCGGGTGAAGCTGTCGGCCAAGATGTTCCGCGCCGCGCGCGACCGGCTGCTGTTGTGCCGGATCGGGTTGTCGGACAGCGCGCAGTCGCAGGAAAGCGACCGCAGCGTGATGCTGCAAAGCCTGTTCGAGAAGGGCACCGATGCCATCGTCTTCCTGGACGGCAGTGGCGTCATCAAGGCCGCAAACGATGCCTTCCTGCATCTGACGGACAGCCACAGCCAGTCGGTCGTGGTGGACCGGGCGTTTTCGGATTTCCTTGCGCGGGGCGCGGTGGACCTGAAGGTGCTTATGGACAACGTCAAGCGCGTGGGTCACCTGCGGCATTACCGGACCCGGCTGAACACGGATTACATGGGCGAAGTGTCGGTCGAACTGTCAGCGACGCTGCTGCAGGACAAGGGCAAGTCGCTGGTTGCCATCGTGGCGCGGGATTCGGTGGTGTCGGACCGGGTGGTCTGGCCGACCTCGCCTGCTGCCGACAACGAGGGCCTGCGCAACGTCATGCGGCTGGTGGGCTATTCGACGCTGAAGGAAATCGTCGACGAGACGACCGAGATCATCGAGAAGATGTGCATCGAGGCCGCGTTGGAGATGTCCGGCAACAACCGGGCGGCGGCGGCAGAGCTTCTGAGCCTGTCGCGGCAGTCGCTGTATGTGAAGCTGCGCAAGTTCGGCATCCTGAACAAGGAAGCCAGCGACCAAGCGTGATCCGCGGCTTGATTCAGGTCAAGTCGGTCGCGTCCCCTTTCTGTCAATCTAGGTTGACACCGCTGCTTCTGGCGGGTGCCTTGGCACGAGGGGGCCGCCCATGCGCATCGTCTTCATTCACCCGAACTACCATTCCGGCGGGGCCGAGATCGCGGGCAACTGGCCCCCGGCCTGGGTCGCCTACCTTGCGGGCAGCCTGAAGCGGGCGGGGTTCGACGACGTCCATTTCCTGGATGCGATGACCTATCACCTGGGGCCGGATGTGCTGCGCGCCAAGCTGGCCGAGTTGCAGCCCGACATCGTGGGGGTGACGGCGATCACGCCCTCGATCTACGAGGCCGAAGAGGTGCTTCGCATCGCGCAAGAGGTGGTGCCGGGGGCCTTGCGGGTCTTGGGCGGCGTCCATGCGACCTTCATGTACCGGCAGGTTCTGTCCGAGGCCCCGTGGGTGGACGTGATCGTCCGCGGTGAGGGCGAAGAGATCATGGTGGCCCTGGCCGAGGCGGTGCGCGATGGTCGCTGGCCTGAGGACAAGCGCAAGATCAAGGGGTTGGCCTTCACCGACGGCACCGAGATCGTGGCGACTCAGGCGGCCAGCACGGTGAAGGACCTGGACGGCATCGACCCGGATTGGTCGATCCTGGACTGGGACAGCTATATCTACGTGCCCCTGGGCGTGAAGGTCGCGATCCCGAACATGGCGCGGGGCTGTCCGTTCACCTGTTCGTTCTGCTCGCAATGGAAGTTCTGGCGCGACTACCGGGTGCGCGACCCCAAGAAGGTGGCGGACGAGATCGAGCGGCTGGTCGATCAGCACGGGGTCGGGTTCTTCATTCTGGCCGACGAAGAGCCGACCATCAACAAGAAGAAGTTCGTCGAATTCTGTCAGGAGTTGATCGACCGGGGCCTGAACAAGCGGGTGAAGTGGGGGATCAACACGCGGGTGACGGACATCTGGCGCGACCGTGATCTCTTGAAGTTCTACCGCGAGGCGGGGCTCGTTCACATCAGTCTGGGCACCGAGGCGGCGGCGCAGATGAAGCTGGACATGTTCAACAAGGAAACCACGGTCGCGCAGAACAAGGAGGCGATCCGCCTTTTGCGCGAGGCCGACATCTTCACCGAGGCGCAGTTCATCGTGGGCCTTGATAACGAGACGAAAGAGACGCTCGAGGAGACCTTCCAGATGGCCTGGGACTGGCAGCCCGACCTTGCCAACTGGGCGATGTATACTCCGTGGCCGTTCACGCCGCTGTTCCAGGAAATCAAGGATCAGGTCGAGATTTTCGATTTCTCGAAATACAATTTCGTCACACCGATCATGAAGCCAGCTGCCCTGACAAGGGGGGAGCTTCTGGATGGGGTGATGAAGAACTATCGCCGCTTTTACATGCGCAAGGCGCTGTTCCACTACCCGTGGCGCGGCACCGGGTTCCGGCGGAAATACCTCTTGGGTTGCCTGAAGGCTTTTCTCAAGGCTGGGGTGCAGCGGACCTTCTATGACCTTGGAAAGGCTGGATATTGGGGGCCGCAGACCAAGGGCAAGGTCGATTTCCACTTCGACGAGACCCGCACCATTGCCGAAGCGCAGATGGCCGACTGGGACGCCACCGCCGAGCGCAGCCGCAAGCACAAGGAGCGGCAGGAGGCGGTCCGCGCGCAGATGCAGGAGCGCGCCAAGGATCGCGCCGTGCCTGACCTTGGGCCTATGGCGTGCGGTGGAGGCCGCGAGCAGATGCAGGAGCCGGCGGAGTAATGCAATCCGGCCGGATCGGGCCGAACGCGATCCTGCAACTGGTCGATGTGCTGGAGCGGCGGGGGGAGTTTGATCTCTGCCGCGCCGTGCTGGCCGAGGCCGGGGTTGCCCTTCCCCCGCGCGATGCCGGAATAG
>JBGSVS010000176.1:0-3325 GCA_041752895.1 Tabrizicola sp. | reverse complement strand
GACCCGTCCCGCAATCCACTGCCCACCCAGCCGCGCGAACCCCATGGTCAGCGCTAGCATCGCCGGGCCCAGCGCGCCTTCCTCGGGGCTGCCGCCCAGCGTCTTCTCGATATGCAGCGCCGACCAGTTCTCGGCCGCGTTCTCGGTCATGAAGGCGATCAGAACGATCCCGCCCCCGATCACCGGCACCAGCCCCAGCGGCAGCGCCGTTCCGTCCTTGGGCTTCCGCAACCCGTCAATCCGCCCGTCCGCCTCCAGCGTCAGCGCCGCGCACAAAAGACCAACGACCGCCATCGTCCCCATCACCCAACCCGGCGACCAACCCGCCCCGCGCAAGACTCCGGTCATCACCGCGCCCCCCGCATAGCCAAAGGAATAGGCGGCATGTGTCAGGTTCATCAGATGCACGCCGCGCGAGGTTTCCATC
This sequence comes from Tabrizicola sp., assembly GCA_041752895.1. GTDB lineage: Bacteria > Pseudomonadota > Alphaproteobacteria > Rhodobacterales > Rhodobacteraceae > Tabrizicola. Next base: position 2,898 of record JBGSVS010000176.1, on the reverse strand, counting down.
GCCGAAACCCGCGCGTTCATCAGGACATCGGTCAGCCCTGTCGCCGCCCCGGCGCAGGCCATCGCCACCGGGAACAGCCAGATCACCGATGCCTGCCCCGGCAAGGCAAAAGCCATCGCCATCAGCGCCACCGCCAGCGGCAACGCAACCCGACCCATCGCCGCCCCAAAGGCCGGGGCCACCAGCATCGCGCTGATCGCCGCGATGGGCGTGAGGAAGATCAAGAGCCCCAGCTGCGCCTCGTCCACCCCCAGCATTTCCTTCAGGTCCGGCAGCACCGCCGCGAAGGTCCCCCAAAGGACGCCCATCGCCGCAAAGGCCGCAATCGCGGGGCGGGCAAGGACAAGTGTCGCGGGGGAGAACATCAAAAGGGCTCCGGACCAGGGACCCGACAGGTAGCCCGCCCCGCGCCAACAGGCCAGTCCAGCCGCGACCCCACGCCCGGCCGAAAGCGACACCTGCAGTTTTGGCTTTCCATCCCCCCGATTCGTCGCTATAGCCCCCCGGTCGCGCCGTGCACCCTTGGAGGACGGCGGACTTTTTATGGAGAGAACCTATGGCACGCAAGATCGTCGATCTTACCGCCGAGGTACGGACGGGGACAGGCAAGGGGGCCGCCCGTCAAGCCCGTCGTGACGGCTACGTACCTGGCATCATCTATGGCGACGGCTCCGAGCCGGTCGCGATCAAGATGAAATTCAACTACCTCCTGACCAAGCTGCGGCAGGGTCGTTTCCTGCAGACGCTCTTCAACCTCAAGGTTGAAGGCCAGCCCGACGTGCACGTCGTGTGCCGGGGCGTCCAGCGCGACGTGGTCAAGGACATGCCGACGCATGTCGACTTCATGCGCATCCACGACGACAGCCGGATCGAGCTGTTCATCCATGTGGAGTTCATCAACCACGAAGCCTCCCCCGGCCTCAAGCGCGGCGGCACCCTCACGGTTGTGCGTCACGAAGTCGAACTGGAAGTCACCGCAGGCGACATCCCTGATCACATCACGGTTGACCTGACCGGCACGAAGATCGGCGACGTCATCCACATCGACGACATCAAGCTTCCCGCTGGCGCCAAGCCGACCATTGCACGGAACTTCGTCGTCGCGAACGTGGCCGCTCCGGCGGGCCTTGCTGCGGTGGAAGAAGAAGCCACCGCTTAAGTCGCTGACGGTTCTGACTGCGCGGGGGGTCTTCGGACCCCCCGTTTGCATTTCCCGGCGCAGCACCCTGATTTTTCGCAGAAAAATCGTGCCGTCAGGGGCGCGCAAAGACCAACGTGTCTTTCTTCGCGCCTTCGGCCGCCTCAAACCCCTGATAGCGCAGCGCCGCCTCGATCCGCGCCACACCCCCGGCCCCATAGACCAGCGGATGCGTCTCCACGACCACCAGCCGCACGCCCGGCAGCGGTTCGGTCAGGACGTCCAACTCGCCCCCCTCGATGTCACACGAGATCACCGTGGGGGCAAAGCGCGCCAGAAGCTTGCCCACCGGCCGCGCCAGAACCCGGATCACCTCGGCGTTCTCAGGCCACTCGTCCGGCCCGCGCAAGCTGCTTGCCCAGAAGGCGGGCCGCTGGCCGAACTCCACCTCGCCCTCTCCAGCGCCCACGACCGCGCCCTTCAGCACCTTCACGCCCTCAAACCCGTTGGCCGCCAGGTTCCGCCGCGCCAGCTTCACTGTCTCCGGCCCCGCCTCTACGCCCATGACCGCGTCTTCCCCCAGAACCACCGCCGCCAGCGCGCAGATGAACCCCAGCCCCGCGCCAAGATCCAGCATCCGGTCCCCTGGCCGCAGGTGCAGCAGCAGCGCATCCGCCTCGTGGTTCTCGTAGCGGCCACTGGACAGCGACCGCTCCAGGTTTCCCTTCAGCGCCGCGTCCGGCACGTACAAAGTCAGGCCGCGAAGGGTAAAGCTGCGCATCTCGTCCCGTTGTCCTGAACCCCTGCCCCCGCTATACCCCACCCGACACCGGATACGGGAGAGCAAAGGTGAAACTCTGGGTCGGCCTCGGCAATCCCGGCGCGAAATACGCGGGCAACCGGCACAACATCGGCTTCATGGCCGTCGACCGCATCGCCGCCGACCACGGCTTCACCCCCTGGCGCAAGGCTTTCCAGGGTCTGGTCAGCGAAGGCCGACTTGGAGAGGAAAAGGTGGCGCTTCTGAAGCCCGAGACCTTCATGAACCTCTCTGGCCAGTCGGTCCAGGCCGCCGTCGCCTTCTGGAAACTCCCCCTCGCCGACCTGACCGTCTTCCACGACGAGCTTGACCTCGCCCCCGGCAAGCTGCGCCTGAAACAGGGCGGCGGGCATGCCGGGCACAACGGCCTTCGCTCCATCCACGGCCACTTGGGCGACGCTTACGCCCGCGTCCGCCTTGGCATCGGCCACCCCGGCCACAAGGATGCCGTCGCGGCCTATGTGCTGCACGACTTCGCCAAGGCCGACTCCGACTGGCTCGAAGACCTCCTCCGCGGCATCTCCGAAGGGGCCGAGGCTCTCGCGGCCGGTGACGGGCAAAAGTTCATGAACGCCGTCGCGCTCCGCACCGCACCACCCCGGTCCTCCACGACCAAGGACAAGCCCGAGGCCCCCGCCCCAGCCCCGCAACCGGCGGAAGACACCCGCAGCCCGATGCAAAAGCTGCTGGACAAGTTCCGGTGACCCTTGTCCGCCAGGCCTTCCGCCAACAGGCCAAGGCCTGCGCCGCTCTCGGCTCGCCCCTGATGGAACGCCTGATGTCAGGTCTTGCCGAACGCCTTGAACCCGGCGACCTTGTCGCGGACCGCGTTCTCGGCTGGCAGGGCGACCCCTCGTCCAAAGCCGACTCCGTTCCCCTGCGCCTTGCTGGCGGCCTGCACGCCCTGATCCTGACCGACCAGGCCCCGGCGCTGGCCGCC
>JBGSVS010000175.1:0-5731 GCA_041752895.1 Tabrizicola sp. | reverse complement strand
GCGGGCGCATCCACACCTCGCGCCTCTGGCCCGACCTGCCCATGGACCTTGGCGCAAGCTGGATCCACGGCAGCGAAGGCAACCCGATCACCGCGCTGGCCGACAGCATTGGTGCCGCGCGGGCCGAGACGAGCTATGACCGTGGCATCACCTACAACCCGGACGGCGCATTTGTCGACATTCAGCCCGAAATGGCGGCTGCCAGGGCCGTCGTGACCGCCGCGCGCAGCGCAGCATTCAAGGCCAGGGACGATGTGTCGCTTGCCGATGCCGTGACCTCCTCTGCCGCCTGGCAGGACGGCAACGTCATCGACCGCCGCCTGATCCGCCACTACGTCAACGCCACGTTTGAGCAGGAATACGGCTTCGACTGGTCCGAAGCCTCGGCCTGGCACTTTGATGACGGCAGGGATTTTCGCGGCCCCGATCAGCTGTTTCCCGACGGTTACGACCAGATCCCCAACGCCCTTGCCCAGGGCCTGACGATCCGGCTTGGCCAACCCGTCACCGACCTTGCGCCCGATGGGTCAGGGGTCACTGCCGCCCTTGCCGACGGCTCCCGCCTGACCGCCGACCACGCCGTCGTGACCCTGCCGCTGGGCGTGCTGCAATCCGGCGGCCTCCGTTTTGCCCAGCCGCTTTCCCCGGGCCGACGCGCCGCGATCGACAGCCTCCGCATGGGCCTTTTGAACAAATGCTGGCTGCGTTTCGACAAGCTTGCGTGGCCCGGCGACCTTGACTGGATCGAATGGTTCGGCCCCCGCGACGGGTTCTGGTCACAATGGGTCAGCCTTGCCCACAGAACCGGCGCGCCCGTGCTTCTTGGCTTCAACGCAGGCTTCCAGGCGCGCGAGGTCGAGGCACTGGACGATGCCGCCACCACGGCCGCCGCCCATGACGCCCTCAAAACCATGTTCGGCACCGCCTTCCCCGCGCCGAAGGCCGCGCAAGTGACCCGCTGGTCGCAGGACCCTTTCGCCCATGGGGCCTATTCCTTCCTGCCCACCGGAACCTCTGCCGACACCCGCCGCGCGCTGGCCGGGGCCGACTGGGACAACCGGCTAGTCTTCGCCGGTGAGGCCACCCATCCCGACCATCCCGCCACGGTCCACGGCGCGTATCTTTCCGGCCAGACCGCCGCCCGCCTGATCCTGGAAAACGCCGGATGACCCTTCCGCGTTTCCCCAGCGAGGAGTGCCCGAAGGGCTTCGACGAGCGTCCCGAAACGCCGCTGATCGCTATGCTTCGCCGTTCTTCGCTACCCGTACTGGAGCGCGGCATGCCGACAGGGTATCGCGACGCTTCCACCGATCATCGTCAGGCTTTGCCGCTCTTCGCTCCGGCCCAACGAGGAGTGCCCGAAGGGCATCGACGAGCCGCCCCAGGGGAAACGGCATGACCGAAACGCCCCTCGCCACCCCAATCTCGACCACCCTTCGCCTCACCCGCCGCGCAGGGCTCGCGCTCGGCGGCGGCGCTGTTCTCCTCCTCGCCATCCTCATTGCCGTTTCGGTCGGAGCCGTCCCCGTCCCCCTCTCCACCGTCTGGGGCGTGCTGGCCAACCACTTGATCCCAAGCCTCGTGACCCCCGACTGGACCCCGGGGCGTGAGGCGATCGTCTGGGACATCCGCTTCCCCCGCGCCCTCCTTGCCGCCCTTGTCGGTGCAGGCCTCGGGATCGTGGGCGCGGCGCTGCAATCGGTCACCCGCAACCCCTTGGCCGACCCCCACCTCCTCGGCATCTCCTCGGGTGGGGCCTTCGGGGCCATTGCCGCGCTTCTCCACACCGGCCTCTTCCTCGGCCTTCTGACCGTGCCGCTGATGGCCTTTGGCGGGGCGCTTGCCGCGACCTTCATGGTCCTCGCCGCCGCCCGCCTGACCGGGGCCACCAGCGCCGACCGGCTGGTCCTTGCGGGCGTCGCGATCAGTTTCATCATCATGGCCGGGGCCAATGTCCTGATCTTCCTCGGCGATCCCAAGGCCACCCACACTGTCGTCTTCTGGATGCTCGGCGGCCTTGGCCTCGCGCAGTGGGGCCACCTGGTCTACCCCTTGGCCGTCCTTCTCCCCGCGGGCTTCTGGCTCTTTAGCCAAAGCGCGGCCCTCAATGCCATGTCCCTCGGGGATGAGACCGCCGCTTCGCTAGGCATCCCCGTCGCCCGCTTCCGCCTCTCGGTTTTCGTCGCCGGAGCGCTCATCACCGGCGTCATGGTCGCCTTCTCCGGCCTCATCGGCTTTGTCGGCCTCATGATGCCCCACCTCGTCCGCTTTGCCGTGGGCGGCGACAACGCGCGCGTCCTGCCCCTGTCCGCCCTCTTGGGAGCCATCTTCCTCGTCGCCGCCGACACCGTCGCCCGCGTCGTCATGGCACCCGAGGACATGCCCATCGGCGTCGTCACCGGCCTTGTCGGCGGGGTTTTCTTCCTCTGGCTCATGGCGCGGCGGGCGTGATAGTTCACGCCTTATGAAGCGGATCATGATCCAGGGTGCCGGGTCCAATGTCGGCAAGTCGATGCTCGTCGCGGGCCTTTGCCGCCATTTCACCCGCCAAGGCCTCACCGTTCGGCCCTTCAAACCGCAGAACATGTCGAACAACGCCGCCGTCGCTCAAGGTGGAGAAATCGGCCGCGCCCAGGCCCTGCAAGCCCGTGCCTGCGGCGTCGCCCCGCATGTCGACATGAACCCGGTCCTCCTCAAGCCCGAATCCGAAACCGGCGCGCAGGTCATCGTCCATGGCCAGCGCCTGACCACCGTGCGCGCAAAGGACTACGCCGCCCTCAAACCGCAACTTATGGCCCCGGTTTTGGAAAGCTTCCACCGCCTGCAAGCCCAATCCGATCTCGTCATCGTCGAAGGCGCGGGCAGCCCGGCCGAAGTGAACCTGAGGGCCAACGACATCGCCAACATGGGCTTCGCCATCGCCTCGCAAACCCCGGTGATCCTGACCGGAGACATCGACCGCGGCGGCGTCATTGCGCAACTCGTGGGCACGCAAGCCGTCCTCGACTCCGCCGATGCCGCGATGATCCGAGGGTTCCTGATCAACAAATTCCGCGGCGACCCTCGCCTTTTCGACGACGGCTACCGCCTGATCGAACAACGCACCGGCTGGACCGGCCTCGGCGTCATCCCCTGGTTCGCCGACGCCCACAAACTCCCCGCCGAAGACGCCGCCGATCTGGGCGGAACCCGTGGGACCGGAGACTTCCTCATCGCCGTCCCCCACCTCAACCGCATCGCCAACTTCGACGACCTCGACCCCCTGGCCCAGGAACCCGGCGTCACGCTGAAGATCATCAAGCCCGGCCAGCCGCTGTCGGTCGAGGCCAACCTCATCATCCTTCCCGGCTCCAAGGCCACCATCGCCGACCTGAGCCACTTCCGCGCCCAAGGCTGGGACATCGACCTCGCCGCCGCGCTGAGACGCGGCGCAAAGGTCCTTGGCCTCTGCGGCGGCTACCAGATGCTTGGCCGCGACATCGCCGACCCTAACGGGATCGAGGGCAAGCAGGGTTCTGTCCCCGGCCTTGGCCTTCTAGACCTGACCACCGTGATGACGTCCGACAAACGCATCACGGAAACCACCGCGCACCACCCCGCTTCAGACACCCCGGTCAAGGGCTATGAAATCCACCTCGGCCACACCGATGGCCCCGACCGCGCCCGCCCGATGTTCACGGTGAACGGCCAACCCGAAGGTGCCGTGCGCGCTGACGGTCGGGTGATGGGCAGCTACCTCCACGGCATGTTCACTGCAGACGCCTTCCGCCGCGCCTTCCTTGCCGGGCTAGGAGCGTCACCGGGCAATGTCAGCTACGACAAGACCGTGGAAGACACGCTGGACGCGCTGGCCGACCACCTTGCGACGCATGTCGATTGCGCAAGGCTTCTGGACCTGGCGCGGGGGTAGGTCGGGGCTTGCCCCGACTCACCCTCAGCCAGCCGCGCAATCCGCGATCACCGTCGCCATCCCGCGCAAAATTTCTGCATAGGCCCCCGGTCCCGGCTCCAGAGACGAACCCACCGGATCCAGCGCCCCGCCGATCCTGACCGAAGTCCCCTCGGCCAACTGCTCCACCAGCGCCGGGTCATGTTGCACTTCTGGGAACAGGCACACCACGCCCCCGGCCTCCAGTTCCCCCCGCAGCTCGGACAGCCGCGCCGCCCCGGGGGACGAGGCATCGCCCAGCGCAATGCTGCCCGCGACGGTCAGTCCGTAGTGCCCGACGAAATAGCCATAGGCATCGTGGAACGTCACCAGCGGCTTGTCCTTCACAGGTGCCAGCAGCGCCTGCAACTCGGCGTCCAGCGCCGCAATCTCCGCCGCCGCCGCTGCGGCATTGGCCGTGTAGGTCGCGGCATTCTCAGGGTCCAGCTTGCCCAGATCGGCGGCGATCAGCCCCAGCCAGACCTGTGCATTGCCGGGGTCAAGCCAGGCATGCGGGTCTTCTGATCCGTGGTCGTGCCCGTGGTCATGCGCCGCCTCGTCGGCGTGCTCTTCCTCATGCCCGTGGTCATCCGCCTTGGCCTCGCCATAGGCCCGACGCTCTGTCCCCTCGGCATCCAGTAGCGCCAGCGCCGCCGCACCCTCGAGCCGGGTCTCCATCGCGCCGTCCAGCCAGGGCGTCAGCTCTGGCCCGATCCAGACCACGAGGTCAGCATCCGCCACCGCGCCCGCCTGGCTGGGCTTCAGCTGGAAGTCATGCTCGTCCGCCCCCTTGGCCAGCAAAAGTTCTGGCGCCCCAAGGTCCCCCATCACCTGCGCCACCAGTGCATGGACCGGCGGGATGTCGGTCACCACCTTCGGCACCTCGGCCAGGGCGGGGGTGGCAGTTGCAAGCAGAGTAATGATATAACGCATCGGACGGCTTCCTTCCTGAGACGCCGCGACTTATGTATGTAATATCATAACAGGTCAAGAGCTCCCATGCCCAACCCCCACGACTGCCCCGGCTGTGCGGCACCTGACCTCGCCTTTGCGGCGCATGATCACTCCCATTGCGCCCATGACGCGATCCAGCGGGCCGAGGCGCTGACCGCCGCGACGGGTGCGCGCCTGACCCCGGTCCGCCGCCGGGTGCTGGAAATCCTCCTGGAGGAACATAAGGCGCTTGGGGCCTATGACGTCCTTGCCCGGCTGGCGCAGGACGGCTTCGGCAACCAGCCCCCCGTCGCCTATCGCGCGCTTGAATTCCTGGTGGATCAAGGCCTTGCCCACCGCATCCAGCGCCTGAACGCCTTCACCGCCTGCGCCCATATGGGCGAGGTTCACGCCCCCGCCTTCCTGATCTGCCGCACCTGCCATACCGTCGCCGAGGCCGCCGCGACCCCGGCACGCGCTGCACTGGAGGTCGAAGCCGCGAAGGCAGGCTTCCAGGTCGAACGCACCACCATCGAGGCCTTGGGTCTCTGCCCCGCCTGCAGGACACAAGCATGAGCCTGATCTCCGCCGATCACATCTGCGTCCGCTTCGGGACAGACGAGGTCCTGCACGACATCACCCTTCACGTCGCACCGGGTGAGATCGTGACGATCCTTGGGCCCAACGGGTCGGGCAAGTCCACGCTTCTGCGCGCGCTTCTGGGCATCGTGCCCGTCGCCGAAGGCCGCATCCTGCGCGCACCGGACCTGCGCATCGGCTATATGCCACAAAAGCTGACCGTCGACCGGACCATGCCGATCACCGTCCGCCGCTTTCTATCCCTGCCCTCCCGCGTCAGCGATGCGGCCG
>JBGSVS010000174.1:0-8707 GCA_041752895.1 Tabrizicola sp. | reverse complement strand
GCTGCCACGCCCGAACCCGCACCGGCCGCACCCGCCCAGCGCCCCATCGCCATCGTCACCGGCAATGGCTATGCCCCCTTCGCCGATGAGACCCTGCCGGGCGGCGGCATGATGACCCAGCTTGTGGAAATGGCGGTCTTCCGCGCCGACCCCGACATCGCCTACAACCTCAGCTTCATCAACGACTGGCAGGCGCATATCGACGCGCTGCTGCCGTCCGGCGCCTATGACCTGAGCTTTCCCTGGCTGCGCCCCGATTGCGAGGGCACCGACATGATGTCGCCCGGCGACGAGGCGCGTTGCAAGGATTTCGTCTTCTCGGGCCCCTTCTACGAAATCGTCGACGGCTTCTTTGCCACCCGCGACAGCGGGCTTCTGGCCGTGACCAGCTATGCGGGTTTCGAGGGCAAGCGGATCTGCCGTCCCGAGGGCTTCACCACCGGCGTGCTGGAAGATGCGGGGCTGACGGCCTCGATAATCACAATCGTCCGCGGCAGCGACCCGAAGGACTGCTTCCGCGCCCTCGCTGCGGGCGAGGTTGACCTTGTGTCGATCGATGCCGAGATCGGGGATTCCACGGTTGCGAAGATGGGGATGATCGCGACGGTCGGGCAGAACCCGCACCTGTCGACCATTCTCAGCCTGCATGTCATCGCCCACAAGTCGAACCCGCGCGCTGTCGCGATGCTGGGCGAACTCGACAAGGGCATGATGGAAATGTACGAAACCGGCGAGTGGTACGAGATCGTTTCCTCAGCGCTGACCCGCCATCGCCTGACGCAGTAGGCGCAGAATGGCAACAGCCGCAACCCCACGAAAACATGAAGTGATCTGGGCACCAATGATCACTCAATCGCCTTATTCGCGCCATTTACTCAACCCTATGCTGAGTTATCCGCAGTATTGTTTCGGTAACGACGGTTATCGCTCCTCCCACGGTCCTAGAAGGAACCTCGCCACATGAAACCCGCTTCGCATCTGCACCGGTTGCCGATCCTCGCGGCTGCGTTGATTTCGCTCCCCATGATCGCCGCCGCCCAGGAAGCCTGCACCACCTACACCGTCAAGGACGGCGACACGCTGGGCTCGATTGCTCAGGCCGCCTATGGCAGCTTCGACTACCAGAACATCTTCAACGCGAACCGCGACGCGCTTGCGGCCAACCCCTCAAGCCTGACCGCCGGCCTGCAGCTGGTCCTGCCCTGCGAGGACGGCCGCCTGGCCCCCGACCAAGAGCTGAGCGCGGTCATCGAGGCCGAGGCCGAGAAGGCCGCGACGACGAAGAAGAAATCGAACGTTTATGAGCCGCCGCTGAAGTTCGTCACCTCGAACAACTGGAAGCCGTTCACCGACGAGACGCTGACCGGCGGCGGGATCTTCGTTCGCATGGCCGCAACCGCCATGCAGCGCGGCGGCAACGACCGCGGCTACGAGGTGTCCTACGTCGACGACTGGATGTCGCATATCGACGTCCTGTTGCCCTCGGGCGCGTTCGACGTCTCGATTGCCTGGGAATCGCCGGATTGCTCCAAGCTTGACATGCTGGGCGAGTTCTCGGCCCGGATGTGCACCGAGTTCGACTTCTCGCTCCCGATCTACGAGACCGCCTACAGCTTCAACACGCTGGCCGACAGCAAATACGCCGGCGCGCGGGCCTTTGCGGACTACGCGGGCGCCAAGCTTTGCCGTCCCGAGGCCTGGCCGATGGGCGACCTTGAAGTGCAGGGCCTCGCCCCGCCAGTGATCGAGATCGTTCAGCCGAAGAACCCGATCGATTGCGCCGAACTGCTGTTGAAGGGCGAGGTCGACATCTACTCGATCGAAGCCGAGACCTCGACGACGAACTTCACCGAACTGGGCGGGACCGACAAGGTCACCGTGAACCCGGCGCTGACGACCTTCATCACCTACCACTTCCTGACCTCGAAAAGCAATCCGCGCGGCCGGGTCTACATCGCCATGCTGAACCGCGGCATCACCGAAATGCGCGAGTCCGGCGAATGGTATGACATCGTTGCCACCGGCCTGGCCGAGTTCAACAACATGAGCCAGTAACCTCCGGGGTTGCGGCGAGAATTCGACGGCCCCGGTCCCCGCGACCGGGGCCTTTTTCGCACCCGGATTTCAAGCTTGGAACGTTCGTTCCGTGTGCTATGCTGGCCTGCGCCATGACATGAGGCCAGCATGCCGAAGGAAGACACCGCACGCGCCTTGGGCGATGCGCCGCAGACGGTCGATGCGTTCCGCGAGCGGCTTCTGGGCCTCAGCGGCCAGTTGCCGCGACGGTTGCAGCAATGCGCGGACCATTTGGGGCGGCACATGGACCAGATCGCGCTGTCGACTGTCGCTCAGGTGGCCCATGGCGCGGGTGTACCGCCTTCGGCGATGATGCGGTTTTGCCAGATCATGGGCTTCTCCGGCTATGCCGAAATGCAACGGTTGTTCCGCGAGGCGCTCACGCGCGGCACGCCGGACTATGCCACGCGGCTTGCGAACCTGAAGGCGGCCGGGGCGGGGCAGCCGGCAGCACTGGTGGCCGAATTCGTTGAAGCCGGGCGCCTGTCGATCGAGGCACTGGCCCGTGATCTGAACGAAACGGCCTTGAATCAATCGGTTGCAAGCCTTGCCCAGGCGCGGACCATTCATCTTGCGGGCTTTCGGCGGTCATTTCCGGTGGCAAGTTACCTCGCCTATGTCTTCGACAAGCTTGGCATTCCGGCCATCCTGCATGACGGCGTCGCGGGCCTTGGGAACCTGTCAATCCTTGGGCCGGGCGATGCGCTTCTGGCCATCACCTTCCCGCCCTACTCGGATGAGACGCTGGCGCTTATCACCCATGCCAAGGACCTAGGCCTGCCGGTCATCATCCTGACCGATCCACCGGCTAACCAGCTTGCGGCGCTTGGCGACACGATCCTGACCGTTACCGAGATCGACTTTGGTGCCTTCCGGTCGCTGTCGGCGGTGATCGCCCTGGCCCTGGCTCTGGCCGTCGCTGTGGCGACCCGGCGCGAAACTTAGGTCTTTCCCGAAGCACCGTTTTGAAATAAACGTTCCATCGCAAGGGGCGACTCGGCCCTGATTGGAGCCGCTCATGTCCCACAAAGCCCTCGACGTGATCACCATCGGCCGCTCCTCGGTCGACCTTTACGGCGCGCAGGTCGGCGGGCGGCTGGAGGACATGGGGTCGTTCCAGAAATACATCGGCGGCTCGCCCACCAACATGGCCGCCGGAACCGCCCGGCTGGGCCTGAGGTCCGCCCTCATCACCCGCGTCGGCGACGAACACATGGGCCGCTTCATCCGTGAGGAACTGGCCCGCGAAGGCGTCGACGTGCGCGGCGTGAAGACTGACCCGGAACGGCTGACCGCCCTCGTCCTTCTGGGCATCCGCGACGACAAGCAGTTCCCGCTGATCTTCTACCGGGAAAACTGTGCCGACATGGCTTTGTGCGAAGACGACATCGACGAAGGCTTTATCGCCGAGGCCCGGTCGGTCGTCGCCACTGGCACCCACCTGTCCAACTCGAAGACCGAAGCCGCCGTCCTGAAGGCACTGATGCTGGCGCGGAAGCACGGGTTGCAGACCGCGCTGGATATCGACTACCGCCCGAACCTTTGGGGGCTGGCGGGGCACGGCGACGGCGAAAGCCGGTTCATCTCCTCCGCCAAGGTCACCGCCAAGCTGCAGTCCACGCTGCATTATTTCGACCTGATCGTCGGCACCGAGGAAGAGTTCCACATCGCCGGCGGCACCACCGACACCATCGCCGCCCTCCGCGCTGTCCGCGCCGTCAGCAAGGCAACTCTCGTCTGCAAACGCGGACCCATGGGCGCGGTCGCCTTCACCGGCGCGATCCCCGACAGCCTTGACGATGGTCAGACCGGCCCCGGCTTCCCGATCGAGGTCTTCAACGTCCTTGGCGCGGGCGACGGGTTCATGTCGGGCCTGATCAAGGGCTGGCTGGACGGCGAGCCTTGGCCCACAGCCCTGAAATATGCCAACGCCTGCGGGGCCTTCGCGGTCAGCCGCCACGGCTGCACCCCGGCCTATCCGTCCTGGGAGGAGCTGCAGTTCTTCCTGAAACGCGGCGTCGTCGAAAAGGCCCTGCGCAAGGATGCCACCCTTGAACAGGTTCACTGGGCGACCAACCGCCACAAGGATTGGTCGACGATGCGGGTCTTCGCCTTCGACCATCGGATGCAGCTGGAACTGATGGAGGGTGCCACGCCCACCAAAATCGGCGCATTCAAAGAGCTGTGCCTGAAGGCCGCCTTGCAGGTCGCGAACGGACAGCCCGGCTACGGCGTCCTTTGTGACAGCCGCTTGGGCCGTGATGCCCTCTACCAGGCGGCGGGCAGCGGGCTTTGGATCGGGCGGCCTGTGGAATGGCCCGGCTCACGCCCCCTGACGCTGGAGCCCGAGCTTGGACCCGATTTCGGAGGTTTGCAGGAATGGCCGCTGGAGCATGTCGTGAAGGTCCTCTGCTTCTATCACCCCGGTGATGACGCTGCGACCAAGGCCGCGCAGGAAGACACTGTCCGCCGCCTGTTCCACGCCTGCCGTCGCAACCGGCTTGAGATGCTGCTGGAGATCATCCCGTCCAAGGTCGGCCCGACCGAAGACGACACCAGTGCCCAGATCATCCAGCGTTTCTATGACCTTGGCATCTTTCCCGACTGGTGGAAGCTGGAGCCTTTCTCGACCGCGAAGGCCTGGGAAAACGCCTGCGCCGCCATTGCCGCAAACGACCCCCATGTGCGTGGCGTTGTTGTCCTGGGGCTCGATGCGCCCGAGGCGGACCTTGCGGCGTCATTCCGCGTGGCCGCCCGTCAGCCACTGGTGAAGGGCTTCGCCGTCGGACGCACCATCTTTGCCGATGCCGCCCGCGCCTGGCTCAAGGACGAGATCACCGATACGACCGCAGTGTCGGTCATGGTAGAGAAATACACGCGGCTTTGCGCCCTATGGGATGCAGCACGCGAGGGAGGCCCGCAATGACCACGATCCGTCTGACTGCCGCACAAGCCCTGGTCCGCTGGCTTTCGGTGCAACGGGCCGAGGACGGCTCCCGCTTCATCGAGGGTGTCTGGGCGATCTTCGGCCACGGCAACGTCGCCGGTCTGGGCGAGGCGCTGCACGCCCACCGCGACGCGCTGCCGACCTGGCGAGGCCAGAATGAACAGACCATGGCCCATGCCGCCATCGCCTATGCCAAGGCCAAGGGGCGGCGGAAGGCGATGGCGGTGACCTCCTCCATCGGCCCCGGTGCAACCAACATGGTGACGGCCGCAGCACTTGCGCATGTAAACCGCCTGCCGGTGTTGTTCATCCCCGGCGATGTCTTTGCCAACCGCGCGCCTGATCCGGTCCTGCAGCAGATCGAGGATTTCGATGACGCGACCGTTTCGGCGAACGACTGCTTCCGCCCCGTCGTGCGCTACTTCGACCGGATCAGCCGGCCAGAGCATATCCTGACCGCCCTCCCCCGCGCCTTGCGCGTCATGACCGACCCCGCGAACTGCGGCCCGGTCTGCCTTGCCTTCTGTCAGGACACCCAGGCCGAGGCCTATGACTACCCGGTGGAATTCTTCGAGCCGCGCACCTGGTTCATCCGCCGCCCCGAACCCGACCAGCGCGAGTTGGAAGCCGCCATCGCCGCGATCAAATCCGCGAAGTCTCCGCTGATCGTCGCTGGGGGCGGGGTCCTCTATTCCGGCGCGGAACGGACGCTGCTGGACTTTGCCAAGGCGCACAACATTCCACTGGTCGAAACCCAGGCCGGGAAGGGCGCGGTGGACTGGGAGGAGAAGCTCCATTTCGGCTCACCGGGCGTGACCGGCACCGGCTGCGGCAATGAACTCGCCGCCAAGGCCGACCTCGTGATCGGTGTCGGCACGCGGTTCCAGGACTTTACCACCGGGTCGTGGACGGTGTTCTCGCACCCCGGCCGCAAGCTTCTGTCGATCAACATTCACGGCTACGACGCCGCGAAGCGCGCCGCGCAACCGCTTGTTTCGGATGCGAAAGTCGCGTTGGAGAAGATCAGTGCCGCACTTGGGAAACACCGTTTCGCCGACCCTGACTTCAGCGCCCGCACCAAGTGGTTCGCCACGACTGACGCCCTCTTCGCCGCCCCCAAAGGCAACGAACTCCCGACCGACGCCCAGGTGATCGGCGCGGTAGATCGGAACGCGGGCAAGCAAAGCCTCATCATGTGTGCCGCAGGCACGATGCCCGGTGCACTGCATGTCCTTTGGCGGGCCGCACAGGGCGGCTACCACATGGAATACGGTTTTTCCTGCATGGGGTATGAGATCGCGGGGGCGATGGGCATCAAGATGGCCCTGCCCGACCGCGACGTCATCTGCATGATCGGCGACGGCAGCTACATGATGGCGAACTCTGAACTCGCGACGGCGGTGATGATGGGCGTGCCCTTCACCGTCGTCCTGACCGATAACCGGGGCTACGGCTGCATCAACCGCCTGCAACAGGCCACCGGCGGGGCACCGTTCAACAACCTTCTGCGCGACAGCTATAATGTGAACGAGGCGAACCTAGACTTCGTCGCCCATGCCCGCGCGATGGGGGCCAATGCGGTGAAGGCCGCCAGCATCGACGCGCTGGAGGCCGCCATGCAGGCCGCCAAGACCGCGACCATCCCCACCGTGATCGTGATCGACACCGATCCTGCGCCCGGCACCGGCGCGGGTGGCACCTGGTGGGATGTGGCCGTCCCCGAAGTTTCGGACCGGGCGGAAGTGAATGAGGCCCGCAAGGGCTATGAAGCGGGCACCAAGGCCCAGTGGCTTCTCAACTAAGGACGAAGACATGAGCGTCAAGATCGGCATCTCCCCCATCAGCTGGCAGAACGACGACCTGCCGGACCTGACCGCCGCCTACACGATGGAGCAGGCCCTGCAGGAGGCGCGCGAGATCGGCTATACCGGTGTCGAACGCGGACGGCGGATGCCCGCCAACACGGAAGGGCTGCGGAGCTACCTCAGCGCAAACGGACTTTTCCTTTGCGGCGGCTGGTGTTCCGGCAATCTCCTCACAAACGACGTGAAGACCGAGATCGAGGCGGTGCGCCAGCAGGTCGAGCAGTTCGCGGCCCTCAAAGCCCCCTGCATCGTCTATGCGGAGTGTTCGAACACCGAGCAGGGCAACATCGCGGTGCCGGTGAACAACCGCCCGAAGTTCTCGGCTGCCGACGTGCGGGCCTACGGGGCAAAGCTGGCGGAGCTGGCGAAGTGGATGGCGGGTCAAGGCGTGACGCTGGCCTACCATCACCACATGGGGTCGTTCATCGAAAGCGAAGACGACGTGAACGCGCTGATGGAAGGCTCCACTGCGGACGTGAAGCTGCTGTTCGACACCGGGCATCTGCTGTTCGGCGGGGCCGACGTGATGCGTGTGTTGGACCGCTGGGCTGACCGGGTGCACCACGTCCACTTCAAGGACATCCGGCCGGAAGTGGTGGCGGATGTGCGGAAGAACAACCGCAGCTTCCTTGACGCCGTGATCGCCGGGGCCTTCACCGTGCCGGGCGACGGCTGCATCGACTTTCAGGCGGTGGCCGACAAGCTGAAAGCCATGGATTACACCGGCTGGATCGTGGTCGAGGCCGAGCAAGATCCCGCGAAAGCCCCGCCCTATGAGTACTCGAAGCTGGGCTATGAACACATCCTGCAGGTCTGCGCCAAGGCGGGCCTTCAGATCGATCCTTCGCGTCCTTAAGGGGAACCCGATGCCCGACCTCCTTCGCCACCCGACCGGCACCCGCGGCAAGGTGCATGACATCACCCCGGCCTCGGCGGGCTGGGGTTATGTCGGCTTCACTCTTTACCGGCTGGAACCGGGCGACGTGGCCGAGGAGATGACGGGCGAGACTGAGGTGATCCTGGTGATCGTCGAGGGCAAGGCGCGCGTTCAGGCGGCTGGGCAGGACTGGGGCGAGATGGGCGCGCGGATGGATGTCTTCGAGAAGACCCCGCCGCATTGCCTGTATCTGCCGAACCGGCAAAGCTGGCGGGCCACCGCCACCACGGCCTGCACCATCGGCGTCTGCAAGGCCCCCGGCAAGGGCACCTACCCGGCGCGGCGGCTGGGGCCGGAGGGGATCACCCTCACCCCGCGCGGCAAGGGGACCAACACCCGCCACGTCAACAACATCGCGATGGAGGCGCTGGACGTGGCCGACAGTCTATTGGTGACCGAGGTCTTCACCCCCGCCGGGCATTGGTCGTCCTACCCCAGCCACCGGCATGATGAGGACGACTTCCCGAACATGACCTATCTGGAAGAGACCTACTATCACCGGCTGAACCCCGGGCAGGGTTTCGGCATCCAGCGGGTCTATACCGAGGACGGGGCGCTGGACGAGACGATGGCGGTCAAAAGCCACGACGTGGTGCTGGTCCCCAAAGGGCACCATCCCTGCGGCGCTCCCTACGGGTACGAGATGTACTATCTGAACGTGATGGCCGGGCCGATCCGGAAATGGCGGTTCAAGAATGACCCCGATCACGACTGGATCGCCCAGCGCGACGCATAAGCGCTGTCCACGCAGGACAGGAGGCTGGCGGCCAATCCTTTCAAGGGGATGGTCGTTCGCGTTCAGGCGGTCTTTACCATGAGAGGGCGTCCCCCCACCCCAGCCCCCCCCCACAGAGGGGGGAGGGAGGCGCTTTGGGGGCGTCG
>JBGSVS010000173.1:0-4833 GCA_041752895.1 Tabrizicola sp. | reverse complement strand
CGGCTGATGGCCCGCATCGCAGCCCTCCACGCCATGGGCGATGTCTGGGCGATGGGCGCGACCCCGCAGGTGGCGCTTGCCCAGATCACCCTTCCGCCCCTCGGGCCGGACCTTCAGACCCGCATGCTGGCCGAGATCATGGACGAGGCCGCCCGCACTTTCCGCGAAGCCGGGGCCGACATCGTCGGCGGCCACTCCACAAAAGGCGCGGAACTGACCATCGGCTTCACGGTGACGGGAACCGCCACGCGCATCATCGCCAAGGGCGGCGCACAGCCGGGTGACGCGCTGATCCTCACGAAACCCCTCGGCTCGGGCATCATCCTCGCGGCCGAGATGGCCATGGCCCAGATCCCCGGCCTTCTGCTGGGAGAGGTCTGGACCGCCTGCATCCACCAGATGACCCGCGCGCAAGGGTCCGCCGCCGCGATCCTTGCCCCCCATGCCCATGCCATGACCGACGTCACCGGCTTTGGCCTCGCCGGTCACCTGCTGGAGATGCTGGACGCCTCGGGCGCTGCCGCGACAATCCGCCTGGCCGATATCCTGCTGATGCCGGGATCGGTCGAACTGGCCCGGGCGGGCCAAGGCTCTTCCTTGCAGCCCGCGAACCTTTCCGCTGTCAGTTGGCGGATGACCACGCCGCCAGACCCCCGGGCGGACCTGCTGACCGATCCGCAAACCGCAGGCGGCCTTCTTGCCGCCATACCCGCTGACAAGGCGGACGACCTGCTTGCCGCCCTGCGCGGCGCAGGTCATGACGCCGCGATCATCGGGACAGTCGGCGCGGGCAGCCCGCACCTGACCGTTACTGCGTAAGTCCCTTCACCGCCTGGGCCACCTCTGCGGCCAGACCCGGCAGCGCCTCCGGCCCCAGAGCAGTGACCCCGATCTCGACCATCGGCACCGCCATGCGCGTCCGGTGCTTGCCATAGCGCGGGTCGTAATGCTGCTCCATCAGGCCGTCGGCCAGTGCGGCATATTCTCCCGCTGCCGCCAGCCTCAGCCAGTCCTCGATCACCTCGGCCGGATGCGCGGGCTTCAGAAGTCCCACCGTCGCCGCCAGCCGGTCTGCATCGCAGGTCAGGTCGCAATAGGCCCGCGCCAGATACTCGGCCCGCGCCGCCCGAGGTGCCGCAATCGCCACCCGGGGAGCCGCGACCATCGCCTTCCAGATTTCTGGCGGCAGGCGGCAATTGCCAATTTTCGAACTTTCCGCTTCGACCACGACCGGCCGCGTCGGGTCCAAACCGGCTAAAACGAACGCCAGCGCCCCCTCGAACGCCTTCTGCGACGGCTGCTCACCCATCGCGCCGAACAACGAACCTCGATGCCGCGCCAGCCCCTCCAGGTCGATCACCTGCACACCAAAGCCCGGCAGCAGGTTCAGAATGTCGGTCTTGGCCGATCCGGTATTGCCGTCCAGCACCACCACGGGCGCACGGACCGGCGTGTCATAGACCTCGTGCACCACAAGGCTGCGCCAGGCCTTGTAGCCGTCCGCCAGGGTTTCGACCCGCCAGCCGATCTGGCCCAGGATCGTCGCAAACGACCCCGACCGCTGCCCGCCCCGCCAGCAATAGACCAGCGGCCGCCAGCCCCCCGGCTTGTCCGCCAAGGGCCCCTGCAAATGCAGCGACGCATTCTTCGCCACCAGCGCCGCCCCGATCTTGCGGGCGGAAAACGGGCTTACCTGCTTGTAGATCGTGCCGACCCGGGCGCGTTCATCATCGTCCAGCACAGGCAACGAGATCGCGCCCGGCAAGTGATCCTCGGCAAACTCCAAGGGCGCGCGGACGTCGATGATGTCGTCAAAGCCGTGCGACGCCAGATCGGCCAGTGAG
The DNA here is from genome assembly GCA_041752895.1 of Tabrizicola sp. Lineage (GTDB taxonomy): Bacteria > Pseudomonadota > Alphaproteobacteria > Rhodobacterales > Rhodobacteraceae > Tabrizicola. The sequence continues at coordinate 2,989 of JBGSVS010000173.1, read as the reverse complement.
GTCAGGGTAATCGCCATCACGGACTTCTTACCGAACCCGGCGGAAAGGTGCCAGCCCGCACAAATTGGTGGAAATCCCCACTCGCTTGACCGACCGGAAACGTGCATCATTCCGCCCATGCGAAGTCTTGTCCTGCTTCTCTCGTTCAGCCTTGCCGCACCGGCCTTTGCCGGATCGGAACCCTCGCGCCTGACGATTGCGGCACGCGAACAGGTTGGCGTCACGACGACCTACGACCCCGCCTATGTGGCGCTAGAGTTTCCTGGCGGTGACCTTCCGCGCGACCGGGGGGTGTGCACCGACGTCGTGATCCGCGCCCTGCGCGATGGCTGGGGGATCGACCTGCAGTTGGCCGTGAACCGCGACATGAAGGCCGATTTCTCCGCATATCCATCGCTCTGGGGTCTGACGCGGACCGACCGGAACATCGATCATCGGCGGGTGCCAAACCTGCAGACGCTCTTTGCCCGGATCGGGGCCGAGCTTCCGCTTCAGGACGATCCCACCCCCTACCTGCCCGGCGACATCGTCACTTGGACCCTGCCCGGCAACCTTGCGCATATCGGGATCGTCTCGGACAAGCTTGGCGGTGATGGCACGCCAATGATCCTGCACAACATCGGCCGCGGTGCCCAGGAAGAGGACATCCTCTTCACCTATCCGATCACCGGCCACTACCGGATCGGCAAGGATCAGGCCGAACGGCTGAAAGCTCTCCAGTAGGTCGGGGTTCACCCCGACTCTTCGTGTGGACTGCATGAAAACGGGGGGCCACTGGCCCCCCTCACTCGTAACGTACCAGACCGAGGGGTCAGGCTGGCATCATCACGGTGTCGATCACGTGGATCACGCCGTTCGACGCACCCAGATCAGCCGAACTGACCTTGGCCGCGCCGACATGGACCGACCCGTCCTTGCCGGTGACGGTGACTTTCTCACCGCCCAGGGTGGCGATCTCGGACGTCTTGTCGGTGAACTCCGACGCCATGTGCTTGCCCGAGACGACATGCAGCTTCAGGATCGCCATCAGCTTGGCCTTGTTCGCCGGCAGGACGAGGTCGTCAACAGTCCCGGCGGGCAGCTTGGCGAAGGCGTCGTTGTTGGGGGCGAAGACCGTGAAAGGTCCGGTGCCGCCCAGGGCAGAGGTCAGGTTGGCCGCAGAAAGCGCGGTCACAATTGTCGAGAAGGCCGGGTTACCGGCGGCAGTTTCAACAATGTTCATGAAAGTCCTTTTGTGCGGACGGTTGGCCCGCTTCATCAGATATCGTGCCTTGGTCGGACGATTGTTAGGGACCCGCCCAGGTTTATTCCGCGTCGCACAACTATCGCTTTACGGCAGTTCCAAGTCTTGCCAGACGGTCGGGCGGAAGCCCCCGCGCCACGCGGATGGCAAACCCTAAGATTTCCCTAACGCCCACGACCAAATTCTTGATATTGTTTATTTATCCGGATTTGTCCACCGTGGACACCAGGCCCTAGAACCCCGATTCCAGCCGATCCACCAGTGCCCCCAGCATCCCCCGGCACCGCTCGATCTGCTCGACCGAGACGAACTCGTCAGGTTTGTGCCCCTGGGCCATCGACCCCGGCCCGCAGATCACCGTCGACACCCCCAGCCGCTGATCGAAAAGGCCCCCCTCGGTCCCGAAGGCCACCTTGATCGTCCCGTTGGCCCCGGTCAGCCCCTTCACGAACCGCACCACTTCGGCGTCCGACGGGGTCCCGAGACCGGGATAATCCCACAGCCGCTCCACCGTGATCGCCGCCTCCGGGAACTCTGCCCGCAGGGGTGACACGATCGCCTCGGCCTCCAGCCGCCGGATCAACCCCGCCACGTCTTCCCCCGCCAGCGACCGGATCTCGAAGTCGAGAACCGCAAGGTTCGGCACGATGTTGACCTGCACGCCCCCCGACATCTTCCCCACATGCAGCGTCGTGTAGGGCACGTCATAGTCCCCGTCCCGAAGACCCGTCGCCGCGACCTCAGCCTGAACCCGCCGCACCGCCGTCAGGAAATCCCCCGCCAGATGCAGCGCGTTCAAGGCAAGCGGAGCCAGCGCCGAATGCCCCTCCCGCCCCCGGCAGGTCGCCCGAAGCGCCACCTTCCCCTTGTGCCCCGTCGCCACCTGCATCCCCGTCGGCTCGCCCACGATGCAGAAGCGAGGCTTCACCGGAGCCGCCGCCAGCAGGTCGATCAGAGACCGCACCCCCATGCAGCCGATTTCCTCGTCATAGGACAGCGCCAGCAGCAAGGGCACGGCCAGGGGCCGCCGCGCCGCTTCCAGCATCGCCTCGATCGCGCAGGCCACGAACCCTTTCATGTCCGCCGCCCCACGCCCGTAATAGCGCCCCCCAGACTCGGTCAGCGCGAAGGGCGGCACCGTCCAGTCCTGCCCTTCGACCGGCACGACATCCGTGTGCCCCGACAGCATCACCCCCGGCACACCCGCAGGCCCGGTCGAGGCGAAAAGGTTGGCCTTCCCGCCCGCTGCATCAGGCACCAGAACCACCGTGATCCCCGCCGCTTCCAGAAGCGCGCGCACATAATCCATCAGCGCAATGTTCGGCCGGTGACTGACCGTATCGAACGCCAGAAGCCGCTCCAGAATGCTGCGCATCGTCTGCTTCCCCTTTTCCTCCTGCTACCGCGAAACGATGCCGCCGGAAAGCGCCCCGCGACGCCCTTTCGCCCTTGTCCCTCGCCACCGCCTTTGCGAGACTCGCACAATACCTACCGAAAGCCCCCGATGCGCTTTGCCGCCCCTTTCCTCGCCCTCCTCCTTTGCGACCCGACCGGCGCCCGGTCCGATCCCGAAGCCGTGCCCGCACATGCCGGTTGCCACGATCAGGCCCGGAAGTGCTGCGCAATGATCCACTATCGGCACGACATCGGGCAGCACGTCGATCATGCCGGCCCAGGCATCGGCCGTCTCGACCGCGCCCAACTGCGGATAGGCCTGCGACAAGCGGCGCTTCAACTCGCTGACCT
>JBGSVS010000172.1:0-2345 GCA_041752895.1 Tabrizicola sp. | reverse complement strand
GGGTCTTCCGCCCGAAGGCGATCGAAGCGGTCCCAGAAGGCGTTCTGGCGCCAGACTTCCGGGTCAACCACATCGAGGGTCGCGAGGTCCAGCTCGGAAGCGGGGGGCACCGGTTCGCCGACCCGCAGGTAACCGGGGTGCATCGGTTCGCGATCTGACACTTTCGGCCGCTGCAGGGCGGGATGGTCGATGAGGGAAACCGTGTCGGCTGCCATGATGTGTCCTCCGGATGTGGCCCGAACGGGGCGCTTTTCATGTTCCTGCGAAAGCCTAACATGCCTCGATCCCAAAATCCATGACGCCTGCGTCACTTTTTTGATCGAGCCGGCTTCAGGCCAGATGGCGCTCGGCCCTCGCCGCCTGAAGGGCCGACCGCAGGGCCCGCGCAAACGCCTTGCGTTCCGGCAGGGTCAGGAAGCGGCCGATGATGAAGGCTTGCCGGCCATGTTCGATCCGCAGCCAGCTGTCCGGCGTCAATGGTTCGTCGAGTTCGACCCTCGCGAACGCGCTGGGCAACTCGGCTTCCTTTATGGCGCCCTTGGCGTTGCGGTGGTGCAGCCGCAGCGTCTGGGCCGTCACTGTGACGCGCGTTTCCTCGCATTGCTGCCGCAACGACCAGCGGAACGCCAGCCAGATCGCCAGCGCGTCCAGGCCGAAGAAGCCGACGACCGGCAGCGCGCCCATCGACAGGAAAGCCATGCCGCTGACGAAGGAGACGACCCCGACAACTGTCATCACGACCGCAAATCCCTTGCGGCTGAGCGACCGGTTCGGTGTCAGCACCGCGTCCATGTAGATGATGTCTGTCGGAGGGGTCATCCGGGCGCTTCGATCTGCAAGTTGATATTTGATCTAGCACACCCTTGCGCTGGAAAAAGGGCGCTCTATGCCTCACTCGATGGCCAAGGCGACTCAGCGCAGATCGAGATTCACCCGCGCGAAGGCCGGAGAGCTATTCGCCGCCCTCGCCGCCGACCGTCCCGATCCGCGAACCGAGCTCGACTTCGTGAATCCGTTCACGCTGGTCGTTGCGGTCGCCCTTTCGGCCCAGGCGACGGATGTGGGCGTCAACAAGGCAACGAAGAAACTGTTCGCCGTGGCAGACACGCCGGAGAAGATGCTGACGCTCGGCGAGGAGGGCGTCGCCGCGCATATCCGCACCATCGGCCTCTGGCGGAACAAGGCGAAGAATGTCATCGCCCTCAGCCGCAAGATTATCGAGGATTTCGGCGGCGAAGTGCCCCGCACCCGCGACGACCTCGTCACACTGCCGGGCGTCGGCCGCAAGACCGCGAATGTCGTCCTCAACGAGGCCTTCGGCGAACCGACCATCGCCGTCGATACCCACATCTTCCGCGTTGCCAACCGCACCGGCCTCGCCCCCGGCAAGACACCCGACCATGTCGAAGCGGGCCTCGAACGCATCACGCCGCTCGCGTTCAAGAAAGGCGCGCACCACTGGTTGATCCTGCACGGGCGCTATGTCTGCCAGGCCCGCACGCCCGACTGCTGGCAATGCGCAATCAGCCATCTGTGTGCGTACAAACCGAAGACGCCGGACCCGGCGACCGTCGGCAAGCTGGGGCCGGGAAGGCCTAGGCGATCCGCCTGACCAGCCCCGCCGCCATCCGCTCCCCGAGTTCCGGACCCTCGACCGGGTAGAGGTACGGCTCGATCACTTCCAGTTCCATCAGCAGGAGGCCGCCACCGGCCCCGCGCAGCATGTCGACACGGCCATAGAGCGGCGCCTCGTCCAGCGTACCGATGATCGCCTGCGCGGCTGCAAGATCATCTGCTGACGGAGTGATCTTCTCCTCCCGCCCACCATAGGACGACTGAATGCGGTAATCCCCCGGTTGTGCCCGCTTGACCAGCGCGTGGCAAAAGGCGCCGTCGATGAAGATGAACGACATCTCGCCCTCGGTCTGGATCATCGGCAGGAACGGCTGCGCCATCATCGCATGCGGCATGGCGGGGATCACCTCGCCGCGCTTCAGCCGGTGCTGGTCCTTGGCCCCCGCACCGACCTGGCGCTTGAACACAACATCATCCGCCTGCAGCTTGTCGAACGCCGCCTTCGCTGCGGCCTCGTCGCAGGTATCGAGCCAGAGCGTCGGGATCAGCCGCGCGCCCTTGGCTTCAAGCTCCCGCAGGTAGGTCTTGCGCGCATTCCAACGCACCAGCGCCGCGCCATTGAACAGCCGGGTCTGCGCCTCGATCCGCTCCAGCGCAGCGAGGAACGCGTCCAGCCGGTCCCAATAGTCCCAGGTCGTGCCGATGATGACCGCGTCATAGCTCGCCCAATCGGCCCGCGCATCGTCCCAGGCCAGATCCTCGAGCCGGTA
>JBGSVS010000171.1:0-1637 GCA_041752895.1 Tabrizicola sp. | reverse complement strand
TGCCAAGGTGGCGCAGCGGGGCCTGCTGCATCAGGCCCGGTTCAACCGCGACCAGCGACTTGCCGAAACGGCAGCGGCCAGAGCCGAAGCCCTGGCCGCCCATTGTCGTGCGCTGACCCTGAGTTAGCGGGCGGCCATCGTGGCCTTGGCCCACCAGGCCATGTCGTCCAGCATCGCCGTGGCCGAAGGCGCGATCGACCCCGCGATGTCGTCAAGGTTGCCGGTGCCCTTGAAGCCGGGGTGGACCTTGAAGAAGTCGCCGCCGCCGATGTGGACGCCGTTGCGGACCGGAACCATCTGTAGCTCGATAGCGATCAGGCGCAGATGTTCGGCCGCGCGGGTGCCGCCGACCGAGCCATAGGCGATGATCCCGGCGGGCTTCTTCGCCCATTCGACATAGGCCTGGTCCAGCGCGTTCTTCAGTGCCCCGGTGATCGAGCGGTTGTATTCCGCCACGACGAAGATGTAGCCGTCGAACTCGGCCAATTTCTTCTGCCACTTCACCGCGACCGGATCTTGCGTCGGTGCCCAGGCGTTCGAGGCGACTTCGTCGAAGAAGGGCATCGGGTAGTCGCGCAGGTCCAGCACCTCGACATCCATGTCACCGCGGGCTTCGGCCTGAGCCTTGATCCAGGCGGTCGGGATGTCGGCAAAGCGGGTCGGGCGGGTCGACGACACGATGATCGCGATTTTCGGGTTGGCCATTTGACAGGTTCCTTGCGGGTTTGAATTCGGTGACTGTTATCTGTGGTTGCGGCCCACGCTGCCAATTCCGCGTCCCCGCGCCGGTTCTGTGCGCGCACGCACGTTTTACTTGCGAAGGTCGATCCTGAGGCCAAACTGCCCGGATGAAAGCAGCCGAAGCCCCCCCTGCTGGAACCAGCGCAAGATGGCCGTTTGCCTTGGTCGTCACCGCCCTTCTGTCCAGCCACGCGGTCAAGGCCGAGCCGAACCATCCGGCGTTACGCCAGCTTTTGCCGCTGACTGACCTTTACGCGAAAGGACAGAAGGCCCCGCCCTATGACGTTGCAGGTCTGCGCTGCGGCGGCCTGCTTCTGGCTCAGTTCGACTGGTCAGCGCGAAATCCCGAAGTGAGCGGGCCTGATCCCGCCGAGATGGCCAAGGTCGACAGGCTGTTCGAGGCCAGCGAGCAGCAGCGCCTGAACGAGGGCATGGCGCTTGACCGCGCCCATGTCAGCATAGAACGCGAGGCCAAGCGGGCCCGGCGGTTGTATGAACGGCGCTTCGCGGCAAACGCGAAAGGTGGCGGCCACCCATGGCTGAACGACCCGCTGATCAAGGGGGATACGCAGGTCTGCGCCGCCCTGCTTCGCGGACTTTGACGCGCTTTCCGCCCTTGTCGGCAAGGGCGCTCGGTGATCTATTCCGGCCATGACCAAGCCCACCGACAACCCCGCCGATCCGTTCAAGAAGGCCCTCGCCGAGGCCACCCGCACGTTGGCGGATGACCCGGAGATGACGGTCACCTATTCCGTCGATCCGGCGGGGATGAACAAGGAGGGCGTGCGCCTGCCGCAGGTCTCGCGCCGGATGACGCGGGACGAGGTGCTGCTGGCACGGGGCACTGCGGACGCGTTTGCGCTGCGGCGCCGGTATCACGACGACGGGGTGGCGGC
>JBGSVS010000170.1:0-3746 GCA_041752895.1 Tabrizicola sp. | reverse complement strand
TCTCGGCATCGGCGGCCCGTCCCGCAGCAAGAAGCGCACGGACATAGGCGATGGCCCCGGTGCCGGTTTCGGGCGGGCCTGCCTTGAACCAGGCGATCACGCGGGCGGGGTCGTCGGACCGCGCGACCGCTGTTTCGCCCTTTTCGCGCAGCAAGGGCAGGCCCGGCCAATCGGGGCGTCGCTGCAGGAAATCCTCGTATTCCCCAAGTCTTCCTTCACCCGCCCGCAGGCGCTGCCATTCGATCACGTCGCGCCCGACGCCCGAAGGCGCCACGGCCAGCGCGCCGTCCCAATCCTTGCCCGCGGCCAGCTCCAAAGCTGTCCGCATCGCCTGTGTCGTATCTGCTGTTGCCGGTAGCGTCTGGAGGCCAAGGGCCAGGACCAGCGCCCGGATCATTGTTCTGCTGCTCATGCTGCCGAATCTGCCTGATGGTCAGCGTCTGGACAACCCACGAGTGCGTTAGTGCGCAAGACTTGGCAGCACGCCTGCCAGCCGCTATGAGAAGCGCGCTTAGGCCGGGCAATTCCGCCCATCAAAGGAGAAGCGTCATGATCAGAGGGTCCCTTCCTGCCCTGGTGACGCCGTTCAAGAACGGCGAGCTGGATCTGGTGACGCTGAAGAAACTTGTCGATTGGCATATCGCCGAAGGCTCGCACGGGATCGTTCCGGTGGGGACGACCGGGGAAAGCCCCACGCTTTCGCACGCCGAACACCAGAAAGTCATCGAAGAGGTGGTCAGCATCGTCGCAGGCCGCGTGCCGGTGATCGCGGGGGCGGGGTCGAACAACACGGTCGAGGGCATCAGCCTGATGCGCCATGCCGAGAAGGTTGGCGCCAATGCCGCGCTGGTCGTCACGCCCTACTACAACAGGCCCACCCAGGCCGGTCTGATCGCGCATTACACGGCATTGCACGACTGCTGCCAGCTGCCGATCGTGATCTACAACATCCCCGGCCGGTCGGTGGTGGACATGACGCCGGAAACGATGAGAACGCTGTCCAAGCTGCCTCGGATCATCGGGGTCAAGGACGCCACCGGAAAGATCGAGCGGGTCTCGATGCAGCGCGCCGCCTGCGGGACGGATTTCATCCAGCTGTCGGGTGAAGATGCCACGGCGCTTGGTTTCAACGCCCATGGCGGGGTCGGCTGCATCAGCGTGACCGCGAACGTCGCACCTCGGCTTTGTGCCGAGTTCCAGGAGGCAACCCTGCGGGGCGACTATGCCAAGGCATTGGAATATCAGGACAAGCTGATGCCGCTGCACGAAGCGATCTTCATCGAGCCGGGGCTGGTTGGTGCCAAGTATGGGTTGTCGCTTCTGGGCCTCTGCTCGGAAGAGGTCCGACTGCCGCTTGTCGGGCTGACTGACGGGACCAAGGCCAGGATCAAGGCGGCGATGAAGCACGCCGGGCTGATCTGAAGCCAAATTCCTTCGAAGGAATTTCCAAATCTTTCCGAAAAGAATTGCGCTCCGTCCGACCGGCGGGGCGCTTGTCATTCCCGCCCCGCCCGCGCAGCTTGCGCCCTCGGAGACAAAGATGCGCAGCAAGGTGACAGACCCTTTCCGGGGCCGGCGTTTGGCCCCTTCCGATCTGGCGGGGGTCATGGCGTGTCACTGACCGACAACCAGCGCGGCGCGATATACATGACGGCGTCGATGGCCGGCTTCGCGGTCGAGGATGTCTTCGTGAAGGCCGCCGCTCAGACGCTTCCGCTCGGCCAGGTCCTGATGACAATCGGTCTTGTCGGGATGCTGCTCTTCGCCGCTATGGCCGCTCGCCAGGGCGAGCCCCTTTTGCCCGCTGCTTTTCTGTCCCGCCCCATGCTGATCCGCTGCGGGTTCGAGATCACGGGGAGGCTGTTCTACGGCCTAGCCATCACCCTGACGGCGCTGTCCACCACCTCGGCGATCCTGCAGGCCACACCGCTGGTCGTCGTCGCCGGGGCCGCGCTGGTCTTTGGCGAAAAGGTCAGCCCGCAACGCTGGCTGGCGGTGCTTGTGGGTTTTGCCGGAGTGCTGGTCATCCTGCGCCCCGGATCAGATTTCTCGGCCCTGTCGTTGCTGGCGGTGGTCGGGCTTCTTGGCTTTGCTGGCCGCGACCTTGCCACCCGCGCGGCACCCAAGGGCCTGTCCAACCGTCAACTGGGCGCGCTTGGTTTCGCCATGCTGGCGACGGCGGGGGCGATCCTGCTGGCTGTCAACGAAGGCGCGCATGTGCCATCAGGCATAGCACTTGCGCAGCTGGCCGGGGGCACGGTTTTCGGGATGCTCGGCTACCACGCCCTCACCTACGCGATGCGGACGGGGGAGGTTGGGGCCGTCACGCCCTTCCGCTACACGCGGCTGATCTTTGCGATGGTGCTGGCAATGGCGCTGTTTGGGGAACGTCCCGACCTTGCCACCTGGGTTGGCGGGGCACTGGTTGTGGGGTCGGGCATCTTTGCGCTGACCCGAAGGTAAGGTGGGCGATATCGCCCACCCTACGAATGAGTCACGCCCCGATCAGTTCGGCCTGCCGCACGATGACCTCGGCCTGCCGCATCGACGCGATGTCGACGAGCCGCCCCTTGTAGACCGCCGCCCCCTGACCCGCCGCCTTTGCCGCCTCCATCGCCGCGAGGATTTCCCGCGCCTCGGTCACTGCCGCCTCAGACGGCGTGAAGACCTCGTTCGCCAGCGCCACCTGCTTGGGATGGATCGCCCATTTCCCGACCATCCCCAAGGTCGCCGACCGCCGCGCCTGGGCCTTGAAGCCCTCTTCGTCCGAGAAGTCCCCGAACGGCCCGTCCACCGGCAGCACCCCATGCGTCCGGCAGGCCGCCACGATCGCCGCTTGCGCCCAGTGCCAGGGGTCGGACCAGTGCTTCACCCCCTCTCGGTGCATGTAGTAGTTTTCCTGCGTCCCGCCGATCCCGGTGGTCTGCATCCCCATCGAGGCCGCGAAATCCGCCGCCCCCAGGCTCATCGCCTGCAGACGGGGGCTGGAGGCCGCAATCTCTTCGACATGCGCGATGCCGGCCGCCGTCTCGATGATGACCTCCAGACTGATCCGCTTGCCACGTCCCGCCGCTGCCTCGCAGGCGGTGACCAGCGCATCGACGGCATAGACATCGGCCGCGCAGCCGACCTTGGGGATCATGATCTGGTCCAGCCTTTCGCCCGCCTGCTCCAGCAGGTCCACCACGTCGCGATACCAGAACGGCGTGTCGAGCCCGTTGATCCGCACGCTAAGGGTCTTCTTGCCCCAGTCCACGTCGCTGATCGCCTTGATGATGTTCGCCCGCGCCTGCGGCTTGTCGGCGGGGGCGACCGAGTCCTCCAGATCCAGGTTGATCACATCCGCAGCACTTGCCGCCATCTTGGCGAAAAGCTCTGGCCGCGAGCCGGGCGCGAAGAGCTGGCAGCGGTTCGGGCGGGCCGGGGCGGGGGGTTGCAGGCGGAAGCTCATCGGGGGTTCCTGTGGGCAAGGATATTACGTGGATTTCGCATTCACGGTTATATTGTTGCGCGCCGCAGTGCAACATTCCTTTTGCGGATGCAGCAAGTCTGCTGCCTTTCCAATCCCCGCGCGGCCTCCTAAAGTCCCGCCCATGATTACCGCCCAGGCCGAGACCTTCCCCCTTCGCAATCCCTTCACCATCTCGCGCGGGACCAAGACCGAAGCGCGGGTGGTGACCTGCATCGTCACCCGCGGCGGCCATCGTGGCTGGGGCGAGGGGATGCCCTATCCCCGTTATGGCGAG